>DASQUF010000001.1:0-5045 GCA_035641435.1 Propionibacteriaceae bacterium
AGGCAGACCCGGCCCTCCACCTCGCCGACCACCTCGTGCACCGCGACCCTGTTGGGAACGTCCGGGTCCCGTCGCTTGTGGATGATGGCCAGTCGGCAGTTCAGCCGGTCGCTCCACATGTCGGCCAGCCGCACGCGGCCGGCGTCGGGCGAGACGACGGTCATCTCGGCCGTCTCGTACTTGGCCACGATGTAGTCGGCCAGCACGGGCAACGCCCACAGGTGGTCCACCGGGCCGTCGAAGAAGCCCTGGATCTGGGCGGCGTGCAGGTCGACCGACATCAGCCGGTTCGCCCCGGCGGTCTTGAATATGTCCGCGATCAGCCGTGCCGAGATCGGCTCCCGGCCCAGGTGCTTCTTGTCCTGACGGGCGTAAGGGTAGAAGGGAGCCACCACGGTGATCCGCTTGGCCGAAGCACGCTTCAGCGCGTCGACCATGATCAGCTGCTCCATGATCCACTCGTTGACCGGTGCGCAGTGGCTCTGCAGGACGAAGGCGTCCGACCCGCGCACCGACTCCTCGAACCGCACGTAGATCTCGGAGTTGGCGTAGCTGATCGCCCGGGTTGGGGTGATCTCCACCTGCATCAGGTTGGCGATTTCTGCCGCCAGCTCGGGGAACGCGCGCCCAGCGAACAGCATCAGGTGCTTGTTGTTGGGCCGCTTGAGACCGGTCACGACTCAGCCTTCCTCCGCTCGAGCGCCGCCTCGGCAGCCCGGGCCGTCTTGGTCCCTGCCCGCTTACGGGCCACCCAGCCGGGAATGTTGCGCTGCCGCTGCCGAGCGACCGCCAGCTCGCCTGGTCCGACGTCGTTGGTGATCGTCGACCCGGCGGCGACGTAGGCCCCGTCGGCGATCTGCACCGGCGCGTTGAGCACGGAGTTGCTGCCCACGAAGCTGCCGGTACCCACAGTCGTGGTTTCCTTACGCACCCCGTCGTAGTTGGCGAAGATCACCCCGGCGCCGATGTTGGCGCCGTCGCCGACCACCGCGTCGCCCAGGTACGCCTGGTGCGGCGCCTTTGCCCCCGCCCCGATCCGGGCATTCTTGGTCTCCACGAAGGTGCCGATCTTGCCGCCGGCCCCGAGCGTCGTACCCGGCCGCAGCGACGCGTACGGGCCCACGTTGGCTCCCGCGCCGATCACGCTCAGCACCGCATGCACCCGGACCACGCGCGCATTCTCGCCTACCTCGACGTCGATCAACGTGGTGTCCGGTCCGATGGTCGCGCCGGTCGCGACCGAGGTCGCGCCCTCCAGCGAGGTCCCCGGCAGCAGGGTGACGTCGGGGGCCAGGTCGACCGAGGCGTGCACCCAGGTGGTGGCCGGGTCGATCACCGTCACCCCGGCCCGCATCCAGCCGTCCAGGATGCGCCGGTTCATCTCCGCGTTGATGGCCGAGAGCTGGACCCGGTCGTTCACGCCCTCGGTCTGCCACAGGTCATCGATCACCAGGGCCGCCACGGCGCGGCCCTCGCGCCGGGCCAGGCCCAGCACATCGGTCAGATAGAGCTCGCCCTGGTCGTTGGTGGGGGCCAGCTCGGTCAGCGCCGACCGTAGGGTCTCGGCCTCGAAGACGTAGATGCCGGAGTTGATCTCGCGGATGGCCCGCTGCGCCTCGTCGGCGTCCCGATGCTCGATGATGCCCTGCACAGCGCCGTCGGCGTCCCGCAGGATCCGCCCGTAGCCGGTCGGATTGGGCACCTCGGCGGTGAGCACGGTCACCGCGGCCTGCTCGCGGCGGTGCTCGGCGAGCAGTGCGGACAGGGTCTCGGTGGCCAGCATGGGGACGTCGCCGTAGGTGACGACCACCTCCCCGCTGACCTCGCCGAGCCGAGCGAGGGCCACCTGGACCGCGTGCCCGGTGCCCAGCTGCTGCTCCTGCACCGCGGTGGTCACGTGTGGCGCGATCTCGCCCAGATGCGCCTCGACCTGGTCTCGGCCGTGCCCGACCACGACCACGATGTGCTCGGGCTGCAGGTTGGTGGCGGCGCTGACCGCGTAGCTGAGCAGGGAGTGCCCGGCCACCTCGTGCAGCGGCTTGGACCGGGTCGACTTCATCCGCTTACCCTCGCCGGCGGCGAGGATGACGACAGCCGCCACCGGGCGCGCGTCGGGATCGGGCTGCTCGGACAAACCGCTGGCTCCTCGTGGCTGGGTGACGCTGTGCTCCCCGGGTAGGAGTCGAACCTACGACGCTAGTCCTGATTCAAAGTCAGGCGGGCCCTGCCGGCAGACCAACCGGGGAACGCGGCCGACCCGGAGGTTGACCAGTGCCTACAGTACGCAGTTGGACCGACGATCGCAGGGGTTGACCACGGGCTGCGAGTGGACCCAGCGCTGCACCACATCGACGATGGCGGCAAGCCGCGCGGCCGGCTCCGCGGCATCGGCGGGGGTGACCGTGCCGCTGGTTGTCCTCACCCACCGACGCAGCCCGCTCGGGTCGTCGAAGGCGTGGCTGGCCGAGTCGTCACGGACCTTCGCCCCGCGGTGGAGGACGAGCTGCGCCGACACCGCCGGGCCGGCGTTGCCGTGTCCCACGGCCAGGAATCTGGCGGACGACCCTTCGCTCGGTTGGTCAAGCCGGCGGCCGACCGATCACACTGTGGCCATGGTCCGGATGACGGGCGCGGAGCGGCGCGAGCAGCTGATCACGGTCGCGCGCGGGTTGTTCGCCGAGCGCGGCTTCGAGGGCACGTCGGTCGAGGAGATCGCCGCGCAGGCCTCGGTCAGCAAGCCAGTCGTGTACGAGCACTTCGGCGGCAAGGAGGGCCTGTACGCGGTGGTGGTCGACCGCGAGGTGCGCACCCTGCTGGACGGGATCGGCGGGTCGCTGACCTCGGGAACCGAGCGGGAGCTGATCGAGCAGGCGGCCCTGGCGCTGCTGGACTACATCGAGAGCCACACCGACGGTTTCCGCATCCTGGCCCGGGACTCCTCGGTGGGCAGCACCGGGGGGAGGTTCGCCACGATCCTGGGCGACATCGCCAGCCAGGTGGAGCACATCCTGGTCGGCGCGTTCAAGCGCCGCGGGCTGGACGTCAAGACCGCACCCATGTACGCGCAGATGCTGGTCGGCATGGTGGCCGCGACCGGTCAGTGGTGGCTCGACAGCCGCCGACCGAAGAAGCCCGAGGTGGCCGCGCACCTGGTGAACCTGGCCTGGAACGGGCTCCGCGGGCTCGAGGCCAAGCCCCGGCTGGTTACCACTGACGCTGACCGGCCGCAACGGCGAGCCGGTCAACGAGATCGTTCATCGGGTCGCCGGAGTGACCCTTCACCCAGCGAAAGCTGACGTCGCCGCGGTCCCGCACCGTGGTCACCAGGGGTTCCCACAGGTCCCGGTTGGCGACCGGCTTCTTGGCACTGGTCAGCCAGCCCCGCGCCAGCCAGCCCTGCCACCACCGGTCGCGGAAGCAGTTGACCACGTAGGTCGAGTCGCTGACCACCACCAGCGGACCCTCGAGGGCCCTGACCGCCTCCAGCGCCGCCTGGATCTCCATCCGTTGGTTGGTGGTCAGCGGCGACCCACCGGAGTCCTGCCGCCCGTCCTGGGTCGCCCACGCCCAGCCACCGGGACCGGGGTTGCCGGAGCAGGCGCCGTCGGTCCACACCGACAGCGCCTCGACGGGCGCCGCGGTCGTTGCCGCGCTCCCGTCTGCTGTTGCGCGTGCCCCGGGGGTACCAAGCAGGGTCGTCCCCCCAAGCTCGACATCGAACAGCCCGGGTGGGCACGTCACGTGGGCCCACCGCCGCGCCCGACCGCCGCCGCTGTCGGCGATCTCCTCGCCGGGCTGGATCGGGCCGCCACACGCTCCGCAGGTCGTGGCGTACTTGGCGGTCAGGGGCATGGGCCAAGGGTAGAGACGCGCGGTGGATCAGTCGGCGGTGGCCAGCCGCTCGGCCAGCGTTTCCAGCGAGCGGCGCATCAGCCGGCGGCCGGACCAACCCAGGTACGGCGCCCCCAGGGCCCAAAGGCCGGTCAGCCGAACGTCGAGTCGGTAGGTCAGGTCGACCCCGTCGGGCGCGGCCGCGAATCGGTAGTCGCCGCGCACCGGCAGCGGGCCGCTCACGTGCGCGAAGCTCCACAAGGTCGGCGCGGAGACCTCGTCGACGACCGACTCAGTCACCACCTCCCGCCCAGCGATCCGGGACACCTCCCGCAGCCGGGTGCCGAGCCGCATCGGGGCGTGCGGCGACATCGAGGAGTCGACAACCTCCTCCCGCCACTCCGCGGCCCGGGCGAAGTCGCTGACGTAGTCGAACACCTCGGACACGCTGCGATTCGGGATGACGATGTGCTGTTCGAAGGTCAGGTCAGTGGCCACGCTCGATTCCTTCTGCTCGGCGCTCCTACGTTATGATTTCTAGGCCTTCTAAATCGATTCAGAAAACACAGCTTCTTTGATGACTTCTCCTTCTACGTCGGCCACGCCCATGACCACACCGCTGGCCGGTCGCACAGCCGCCACCGCGGTAACGCTGCTGTTCGTCGTCAACGGCCTGCTGCTCGGCGGGTACGGCGGCGCCCTGCCATCGCTGCGAGCCAAGCTCGACATCGAGGCCGGCGAAATCGCGGTAGCCCTGTTCTGCGCCGGCGCGGCGGCGATCACGTCGATGCAGATCGGCGGCCGACTGGCTGACTCCTTGGGCGCACGCCGGGTCACCCTCGTCGGGTTGCCCGTGCTGATCGCCGGCGCCGTGGTGCTCGGCATCGCCCCCACATATGCAGTCGCGGTCGTCGGCGCCATGCTGATCGGATTCGGCAACGGTGCCCTGGACGTCGCCATGAACGCGATCGGCGTGCAGGTCGAGGCCGCGCGCGGCCGGGCGATCATGAGCTACTTCCACGCCATGTGGTCGGTCGGCAACTTCATCGGCGCCGGCACCGTGCTGCTGCTGGCGACCGCCCTGGGCCTTACCGGCGGGGAGATCGTCATGCCGCTGATGCTCGTCCTGGCCGGCCTCGCGGTCTGCGCCCTGGTCGTGCTGGTCCGGATCACCCCCCACGCGGCCGTCGTCGAGCACAAGGTGGACGGCGTCC
>DASQUF010000002.1:0-2341 GCA_035641435.1 Propionibacteriaceae bacterium
TCGTCGTCGAGCTCGTCCTGGTCCAGAGTCCGCACCGGATGACCGTCATCTTCCACCCGGAAACCGGCAAGTCCGTGGCGCGCTGGCGTACGGTCCCGCTCCGCTCCCCGTCCCTGGCGGGACTGGGCGCGCCGATCACCGACTAGCGACCCAGGGTCATCGGCTCGATGGTCTGCCGCTCGCGGTGACCAGGTGCGATGATCGTTCTGTGGCTGTCGAACCCCGCATGATCGCGCTGGGCTTCGGCAAGTTCGCCCGCGCGGACCGGATCTTCGCGCTGGAGCCCCTGCACGGCGACGAGCGGGGCGGCGGACGGCGGACCCGGGTGTGGGTCGAGGGCGTCGCCGACCCGATCATCGCCTCCCGGACCGAGGGCACCATCCTGCGCGACATGGGTCAGGAGCAGGCGGTCGACGCGACCTTGGTGGACGAGGCGCTGGATCTGGCGTCCCGGCTGGCCAGGGCCGCCGACATCGGCCGGGTCGACCTGAGCGATCTTGGTCGCCGAGCCCGGCGCCTGCTGGCGGTAACCACCTCGCCGGACCAGCCACCGCTGACGTAGGCCACGCCGATCAGCGATGTTCGAGGGGTTCGCGACCGAGTTCGTCGACGTGGGCGAGGCGACGCTGCACGTCCGCTCGGGTGGCGACGGCCCGCCCGTGCTGCTGCTGCACGGCCATCCGAGGACCTCCGCCACCTGGCACCAGGTCGCGCCCCGCCTGGTGGAGCAGGGCTTCCGCGTCGTCTGCCCCGACCTGCGCGGTTACGGGCTGTCCGTCGGCCCGCCGCCCGCCGCGGACCACTCCGCCCACAGCAAGCGAGCCGTGGCCGGTGACCTGGTCGGCCTGATGGACTACCTCGGCCACCGGCAGTTCGCGGTGGCTGGCCACGACCGGGGCAGCTATGTCGCCCTCCGGCTAGCGCTGGACCACCCGGATCGCGTGTCCCGGCTGGCCCTGCTGGACTCCATCCCGATCAGTGAGCACCTAGCCCGGATGGACGTCCGGTTCGCCACGTCGTGGTGGCATTGGTTCTTCTTCGCCCAGCCCGACATCCCGGAGCGGGTGATCAACGCCGACCCTGACGCCTGGTACCGCGGCGACCCCGAGGTGATGGGGCAAGAGAACTACAACGAGTTCCGCCGGGCCACCCGCAACCCGGCGGTGGTTCGCGCCATGCTGGAGGACTACCGGGCCGGCCTGACCGTCGACCGCGCCCACGAGGAGGCCGACCGCGCCGCAGGGCGGAGGATCACCGTTCCGCTGCTGGTGCTCTGGTCGCTCGGCGACGACCTCGTCGACCTCTATGGTGACCCGCTGCGCATCTGGGCCGACTGGGCGCACGACGTACGCGGGCACGGGATCGACTCGACCCACCACATGGCGGAGATGGCCCCGGCTGAGCTGGCGGCTGCACTGGCCGACTTCTGGCGACCGGCGTCAACCTGAACGATCCGGCTTGGTAGACCCGGCCGGATCGTTCACGCTAACTGCATGGCCCACTCACAGGTGCCGAATAGGGAGGGTGCGGCACACTGGGTTATGGACATCTTCCAGCTCCTCATCACCATCGGGGCCGTCATCGGCGTTGTCCTGGTCGGGCTGCTGGCGATTGTCCCCTCCCTGCTCGATCGGCCCGCTGGACGGGACCGAACTGACCCCGACGAGCCGAGCCGTACGCCGCCCTCGGACCACCCCGGCAAGAACGGGGTCGACCTGGCCGCCTGAGCCGACCGGTTGCTCAGAGCTCCGGCAGCCGGAGTCGCGGGTCCTGCACCAGCCGGAGAAGATCAGCGCGCGGGATGTCGTACTGCAGGCCCTTGGTGGTGTTCCGGGCGATCACCGTGATCACGTGCTGGCCCGTCGGCCGATGCTGAACCTCCATGCCCTGGGTGACGTTGACGGTGTTGGTCAGGTTGAAGAAGTTGCCGTCCAGAAACTTCTGCCGGATACAGGTCCGCCCGATGGTCGCCCCGCAGCGCACCGCCTCCCGACGGCTGGTGGCGACCTGAACGTAGACCGTGGTCGCGCCCGTAGTCGCGCCCTTGCCCATTCGGAACATCTCGAAGGCCAGGGCACCACCCTGGCCGGACCAGAAGCCGGGGTCGTCATAGCGCTCGTCGTAGCGGTAGCCGTAGCCGGAGAAGTACTCCCCCTTCGGGTCCAGGTATGAGCCCACCACCACCGCCATCTCCGCCCGCCAGAGCCGCAGGATCTCGCCGCGACAGACGGGGTCGGTGGTGTCGCAGGTGGCCGTGATCGGGGTGGGCGTCGGGGTTGCGGGGGCGGGTGGCGCCAGCGGCGCAGCGATGGGCACCGATGGCCGGTCCAGAACCAGGAAC
>DASQUF010000003.1:0-3881 GCA_035641435.1 Propionibacteriaceae bacterium
CCCATTGATCGTCAGGCGGCGTTCACGGTGTGATTGTGCCGGTCGGTGCCGACTTTCTGGGCGGCGACATGCCGGTCAAGTGCGGCGCGCAGGGTCTTGAGGTGTAGGTGTCCGTTGACCCGGCGGAACTGCTTGCCGGCCTCGACCATCCCCGCGGCGCACCAGCGCAGCGCCATCGTGCCGTCGCGCCAGTTCTTGACGTTGCTCGCGTGCGTGCGGCAGATCGAGATCATGCTCTCCACCGTTATCTTGAGCCGCAGGGATGATCAAGGCTGGGAGCTGCGGCTTTGCGTTGTGAACGGTGTCGGTGACGCAGCCGTTCAGGATGGCCGGGTGGGTCTCAAAACTCATGGTCTTGGCGTGTCGTGTCGGGGTTCGCGGGCGGTGATGGCGCGGCGCTCGCCGAGGGCTTCGGCGAGGGCGTGGCGGAGCCGGGTGTTGTCGGTCTCGAGTTCATGGATGCGTTGTGTGGCGACCTCGACGCGGCGTAGCAGAGAGGCGTCGGAGGAACGCTGGCGGTCTGGGACCGGCCGGCCTGCGGCGGGACGCGGCCGGTCTCGCAGCCGTTCGATCTCGGCGCGCAGGTCGGGTTGGTTGTAGAGCCAGGAACGGGAGACACCGGCCTCGCGGGCGAGGGCGTCGAAGGTGACGTGTGTTCCGGCATTGTCCATTCGGCGCAGGGCGGCGCCGGCGCGGCGGCGGGTGCTCTGGGCGCGGCGGCGTGCGGCGTCGAGGAGTTGCTGGGTGTTGTCAGCCCGCATCCGGCACCTGCTTGTCGCCGACGGCGAGGTCGTCGGCGAGTGTGTCGATGATCCGGTCGAGGTTGCCCAGGACCTGCTGGTTCATCTCCACCAGGCGGGCTTGGCCGCGGGCCTGGGCGGCGGTGATGAGCTCGATGACCTGTCCGCGGTGGGTGCGGTGCTGGGGCAGGAACTCCGCGGTGGTGACGAACATCGGGCAGGTCAGGCAGGCGTTGGCGTGCGGGCAGGTTTTCTGGACCGGCAGCCCGCAGAACCCGTTGGGCAGCGCCTGGGTGGCCCGTCCGAGACGCTGCTTGGCCCAGGCGGCCTCGGCCAACGGCCCGGCCGGGTCGAGGATGACGGCCTGGCCGGTGATGTCGACCTTGCGGGCGGCCTCCCAGTGCCGACGGACGGTGGTGTCGTGCAGCCGGGCGTAGTGCGCGGTCATCTGAGACGAGTCGTGGTCCAGGATGCGCCGCACCACCTCCTGCGGGACGTCCCGGTTGATCAGCCGGGTGCCCAGGGTGTGGCGCCACTGGTGGGGGGTCAACGCCACCGGTCGGCCGTGGGCGTCGCGCACCTCGCAGCGGGCCAGCCACCGATAGAGCGCAAGCCGATAGGTCGAGGACGCGGTCGGTGCCGCGCCGTCGGGATTCTTCGTCGGTCGCGGGAACAACACCGGCGCGTCTGCGACGCGGGTCTGCTGATCGACGATCAGGGCGTGCAGTTGTTCGTCGATCGGGACCAGGGCCTGGCGTTTCATCTTGTGGTTGTCGTAGCGCAGGTAGGGGGCGCCGTCGGCGTCGGCGACCACGCAGTCCCGGGGCAGGCTCACCGCGTCGGTGACCCGCAGACCGGCCCGGATCAGGATCAGGGTGACCAGCCGGTAGGCCGGGTTGGTGAACCGGGCGAGGTTGGCGGGGTCCTCGATCTGGGCCATCACCTGCTCGGCCAACGCGCGTGGAGGCCGCTGCGTGCGGCGGGGGAAGTCATCGCTGAACACCAGCGCGGTGGCTGGCAGCGAGTCGTCCCAGTGGTGTTGGCGGATCGCGTGCAGGAACATGTTGAGCTGTCCGATGTGGTCACCGTGGCGCTGGGTCCCGGCCAGCTCGGCGTGCAGGGCGGCGAGGTAGCGCTCGATCACCGACCGGTCGATCCCGGCCAGCGCGGTGATGTCGATGCGCTGGCAGAACACCGCGAACCGGGTCAACGCGAGCAGTCCGCGGCTGGCGACCGGTAGCCCGAGCCCGGTGCCCAGCCGCCACCGCAGCCACCGTTTGACCAGTTCCCGCAGCCACGGCTGCGGGATTGGGGTGAACCGCAGCTGCTGGTTGCCGGTGAACCCGAGGCGGCGCATCTGCCAGAGGTCGCGGTCGAACTCGGCCTCCCAACCGCCGGCGTCGGCGAGGTCCTCGACGTGGCGGCGGGCGTAGATCAGCAGCGCCCGCGGACCGCCGTCCTTGGGCGCCGGCCGACCGATCTGGGTTCGCCACTCGTGCTCGGTCCGCTCCAGCAACGATCCTGCGTTCGTCGCGGCCAGCAGCCGGACCAGCGCCATGACCACCGTCGGCGCCGTCTTCGTGCTCGGCTGGTCGCGGCGGCACTGCAACGCATACTGGATCTCCAGGCGCAGCTGTCGGCCGAGCCGGTCCAACCGGACGATCTCGTTCTCGGTGGCCGCGACCTCGGCGAAGCCGCGGACGAAGACCTCCACGGCGGGTTGCCCGTTGGCTTTCCAGGTGTTGGCATGGCTGTGGCAGAACGGCAACGCCGCCTGCGGCCACAGCTCGCAGTGCCCGATCCGGCAGCTGGCCTCGGGCTGCGACGGCGTGATCGTCGGCGGGTTGATCAGCCAGATGTCGCGATCGGGCCGCCCGGACCGGTCCCACCGCTGATAATGCAGCTGACACATCCCGTCGCGGGCGACACCGTAACCGCATCCGGCGACCCGACAACCGGCGTTCGGGCGCTGCCGACGCCACCGGGGATCGGTCGAGGAGGCGAACACGTCAAGGTCGGGGCGGGCCTCGCCGACCCAGCGCAGGTAGTGACCCTGGCAGAGGCCGTGCCCGCGAGCCGAGCGGCGACACGCCTCGACCCGGCAGGCGCCGCCACCGAACACCGGGTCCTCGGCATCGAAGACGAGCACATCGGCGCGGAACTCTGGGCGGATCACGGCCAGTAGCCGTTGCAGCAGCACCCGGTGCCGCGGCCCCGCCGCACGGTCCGGCGCGGCCGCGCTCACAGCTGCACCGCGGCGTCGGTGAACCAGCCCGCCTGCTCCAGCACCTGACGGGCATCAGCGACGCTGAGGTGTCCGTAGACCTCGACGGTCGTGGTCACCGAGGCGTGCCCGAGGAGCTTGCTGACCACCTCCACCGGGGTGCCGGCGCGCAGCAGCCCGGTGGCGTAGGTGTGGCGGCACCAGTGCGGGTCAAACTCGATCCCGGTCCGCCGGCGCAGCCGTGTGACCAGGTCATAGACCGCGGCGTAGGTCAACGGATGGCCGCGGGGCTCGCCCCACAGGTTGACGAACACGTAGTCGGAGTCCAGGTTGCCGTACTCGCCGTGCAGGTAGTCGGCGTAGAGCCGGAGCAGCCCGGCGCTGGTCGGGATCGTCCGCGGCTGCGCGGACTTGGCGCGCGCGCCGTTGTCGTTGATCCGCGCCACCACCGTCACCGTGCGCTCGGCTGCGGCCCAGTCCTCGTGCCGCAGCCCGAGTGCCTCCCCGATCCGCATCCCCGTGTCGTGCAGCACCGCGAACAACAACCGGTCCCGCAACCGGTCGCACCCGTCCAGGATTGCCTGCATCTCGGCGGCGGTCAGGATCCGCGGGTGCTTGCGCGGCACCTTCATCCCGATCACTCGCCGCGCGGCCGGCTGGCCCTTGCTGATGTGGTGCAGGAACGGGCGCCACGACGTCCCGCGACGGCCGGCGGGTTGCCAGCCGGTCAACAGCTCACCGAGATCGACACCGTGGCGGGCGGCGTGCTGATAGAACGCGCTCACCGCCGACAACTTGCGGTTCACCGTCGCCGCGCCGCAATGCGGCGCCACCGACGGCAACGCCGCGACCCGGCCGTCACGGGCCGCCGCTGGCAGCCGTAGCCAGGCCACGAACTCGCCCACGTCCTCCAGCCG
>DASQUF010000004.1:0-6492 GCA_035641435.1 Propionibacteriaceae bacterium
ATCACGTTGGTGAAGTTGGGGCAGGTGGTGATGTCGTCGTGTGGGCAGTGCAGCGCGTGGGTGATCGCTTCCTTCGCGGTCTGGGCCTTGGCGATCTGTTCATCGAGGTTGGCGAGCTTGCCTTGGGTGAGCCTGCGCCAGCTATCGACGGTTTGTGTTCGTGACCCAAGAAAGGCCTTGGACTCGCCGAGCGAGAACCCCACGTCTCGAAGCAACAGGATCACCCCGACGAGCCCGACCGCCGATTCCGGGTAGCGCCGCTGACCCGAGACCCTGCTGGGTGCCGGGATCAGGCCGAGCTCCTCGTAGTAGCGCAAGGCCGAAGTGGCGACACCGGTGCGCTTTGCCAGCTCGCCGATGGTCAGCTGTCGGTCACCCATGTTGACTTCAAGTGTACTTGAAGGTGTTGGGTGGGTTCTCATGGAACCGCGGAGCAGACGACCGAACGACCAGACCCAGCGCCAGACCCAGCACCAGGCCCGGTACCAGACCGAGTACTGGAACGGGCCCGAGGCGGGCCACCCCTCCCGCAGTCAAGCGCTTCGACATCCGCACCTCGACGGACGAGTTAGGAGCCCGTAATGCACGACCCCCAAGATCTGGTTCGTGACACGAACGATCCGCGTGAGCGGCAGGAGTCCGCGGACCCGCGCCGCTGGACGGCGCTCGCGGTCATCGCCGTGGCCCAGTTCATGCTGATCCTGGACCTCACCGTGGTCAACGTCGCCCTGCCCGACCTTGGCGCCGACCTGGACCTGAGCCGTACGGCCTTCACCTGGACAGTCAGCGCCTACGTGCTGTTCTTCGGCGGGCTGCTGCTGCTCGGCGGCCGGTTGGCCGACGCCTTCGGCGCGCGCCCTGTGATGCTGACCGGCCTGGTCATCTTCACCCTCGCCTCGCTGGCCAGCGGCCTGGCGCAGACCCAGACCCTGCTGCTTGGCGGCCGCATCGGTCAGGGCGTCGGGGCCGCGCTGCTGTCCCCGGCCGCGCTATCAACCATCACCAGCATCTTCCACGGCGAGGAACGCAACAAGGCCCTGAGCGTGTGGGCCTCCCTCGGCGGCATCGGCTTCGCCGCCGGGGTGCTCGTCGGCGGAATCCTCACCGCCGGTCCCGGCTGGCGCTGGGTCTTCTTCATCAACGTCCCGGTCGGCATCGTCCTGCTGGCCGCCATCCGGGCCGTGGTGCCACTGCGCCGCTCGGACCGCGCCGCCCGGCGCATCGATGTGCTGGGCGCGGTGATCGTCACCGCCGCCACCGGCTTGTTTATCTACGGCATGATCAATGCCGGTGAGGGGGGCTGGGCGGATCTCGGCACGCTCCTGCCCATCGTGGCCGCCATCGTCCTGTACGCAGTGTTCGTGGTCGTCGAAGGCACCGTCCCGACGCCCCTGCTGCACCCGAGCCTGCTGTCGGGCCAACCGGTCGCGGCCGGTGCATTCCTGATGCTCGTCGCCTCCGGCGTGCTCGTCGCGGGGGTCTTCCTCGGTTCGCAGTATCTGCAGCATCTTCGCGGCCTCAGCGCGCTGGAGACCGGCCTGTTCTTCCTGCCCGCGGCCCTGGCCCTCATGATCGGAGCCATCGCGGCCGGCCGCCTGGTCGGGACCATCGGCACCCGTCCCGTCGCCGTCGTCGGCCTGGCCCTGGTCGCCATCGGCAACGGACTGCTCATCGGCCTGTCGGCAGGCGGCAACGTCTACCTCGAAGCCCTTCCCGGCGTCGTGGTGTTCGCGCTGGGCGGCGGCCCGCTGTTCGTCTGCGCGACCACCTCTGCCCTCGGCCGCGTCGGTCAGCACGAGGCCGGGCTGGTCTCGGGCGTGGTCAACACCTTCAACCAGCTTGGTGCCGCCATCTGTGTCGCGGTGGCCTCCACCGTCGCCGCCGCCGGTCTCACCCCCATACCTTCGCTCGACGGGTTCACCGACGCCTTCACCGTGTTCACCATCGTCGCCGCCGTGGCCGCGGTGGTCTCGCTCCGCCTCGTGCCGTCCGGAACGCCACAGTTGACGAGCGCCCCACACGCCCACTGATGCGGCTTGGGTCTCGCCGCCCATCACTGGGGCACGATCCGCAGGATCCGGAGGGCTTCGAAACGTCACGTCGCGTCGGCTGACACAGCATCCGATACCCCGATGCGGACGGCGCGGTCTCCCTCCATCGTCCTCACCTCGATCTGCCGAATCCCGGCCAGGTGCCGAAGTCATGCCGGAGAACACGATGACGACCCAGACAACAGCGATCTCGGTCCACGGCCTGACCAAGCAGTTCGGCCGGATACGGGCGGTCGAGGAGCTGACCTTCGACGTCCGGCCGGGACAGATCACCGGGTTCCTTGGCCCCAACGGCGCCGGCAAAACCACCACCCTGCGCATGCTGCTCGGGCTGGTACGCCCCACCGCCGGCGCCGCCCTGATCGGCGGGCAGCCCTACCCGTCGCTGCCGCACCCGCGCCGCACCGTGGGCGCGGTGCTGGAGGCGACCGGCGCCCACCCGGGTCGCCGCGCCCGGGACCACCTGCAGATCCTCGCCCAGGTGACCGGCGTGCCGGACAGGCGGGTAGCGGAGGTATGCGACCAGCTGGGCCTGGCCGAGGCCGCGGACCGGCGGGTGGGCGGCTACTCCCTCGGCATGCGCCAGCGCCTCGGCCTGGCCGGGGCCCTGCTCGGCGACCCACCAGTGCTGCTGCTCGACGAACCGGCCAACGGGCTCGACCCGGCCGGCATGGCCTGGCTGCGCGGTCTGCTGCGTGACCTGGCCGACGAGGGCCGCACCATCCTGATCTCCAGTCACGTGCTCAGCGAGGTCGCCCAGACCGTCGACCAGGTAGTGATCATCAACGAAGGTCGGCTGCGGTTCGCCGGCCCCCTGGAAGACCTCGGCGACCTGGAGGCCTCCTTCCTGCGCCTCACCGACCCCCACCAACCGTCGCTGAAGGACCTGTCATGACGACCCTCGTCGCCAACGAGCTCCGCAAACTGCGCACCATCCGTGGCCCGTGGCTGCTGTTGGCCGCCGGACCGGTGCTGGTCATCGTCGGCGTCGCCGGTGAAGTCGCGGGTGGAGCGGATCTGACCCAGCCCCAGACGGCCAACCACGCGGTCGCCCACGCCGGTGTGGTGTCCCTGCTCACGCTCATCTTCGGGATCACCGCGGTGGCGGGTGAGTACCGGCACAAGACCATCACCGACACGTACCTGGCCACCCCACGCCGCGGCCGCGTGATCGCCGCCAAGTTCGCCGTCTACACCGCCGTCGGTGCCGTCGTCGGCCTCATGCTCGCCATCACCGCGGTCATCGCCACCGCCGTGGCCATCACCGCCAACGGCGGCTCGCTGGATCTGTCCGACGGCGACCTGTGGCGCACCCTCGCCGGCGGCGTCGCCTGCAACGCCGCCTTCGCCGCCATCGGGGTCTCCCTCGGCGCCTTGATCCCCAACCTGGCCGCCGCCATCGCCACCGCCCTGGCCTGGATCGCGCTCGTCGAAGGGCTGATCGGAGAACTCATCAGCGACCTCGAGGCGTGGTTGCCGTTCGCCGGCGGCCAAGCGCTCGGCCGCCTGCCCGGCGCCCCCGACATCTCCCAATGGGCCGGTGGGCTCCTGCTCACCGGCTACGCCGTCGTCTTCGCCGCGATCGCCCTGACCACCGCTGTACGCCGCGACATCACCTGAGATCACGATCCTCAACCATGTACCGCCGCCGCGGGCGGGCGTGCTTGGAGCGGATCGGTCGACGCCGGTGGTCTCAAGAGGATCTTCGCCGCGGTGAGCGGGCCGCACCCGCAGACCGCCAGCGGCGACGGTGCATGGTGCCTGCTCGAGGTCGGTGGTGGTGCGGTGGGCCAGGTCACGCCGGTCGGTCACGTCGCCCGACAGGTAGTAGGGCAGCCCGCAGATGGAGAGGTTGGGGTACGCGTGGCGACCAGCACGGTGACCTCTTGACTTCAAGCACACTTGAAGGTGTTGGGTGGCTCTTGTGGAACCGCGGAGCAGACGACCGAACGATCAAACCCAGCACCAGACCCAGCACCAGGCCCGGTACCAGGCCGAGTACTGGAACTGCCCGAGGCGGGCCAGGCCTCCTCGGTCAAGCGCTCCGACATCCGCACATCGACGGACGAGCTAGGAGCCCGTGATGCACGACACCCATCATCCGGTTCGTGACACGAACGAACCGCATGAGCCGCAGGAGTCCGCGGACCCGCGCCGCTGGACCGCGCTCGCGGTGGTCAGCGTGGCGCAGTTCATGCTGATCCTGGACCTCACCGTGGTGAATGTCGCCCTGCCCGACCTCGGCGCCGACCTGGCCCTGAGCCGTACGGCCTTCACCTGGACGGTCAGCGCCTACGGGCTGGTCTTCGGCGGGCTGCTGCTGCTCGGCGGCCGGCTGGCCGACAGCTTCGGCACGCGCCCGATCATCCTGACCGGCTTGGTGATCTTTACCCTCGCCTCGCTGGTCAGCGGCCTGGCGCAGAGTCAGACCGTGCTGCTCGGCGGTCGCGTCGGTCAGGGTGTGGGGGCCGCGCTGTTGTCCCCGGCCGCGCTGGCGGCCATTACCGGCATCTTCCACGGCGAGGAACGCAACAAGGCCCTGAGCGTGTGGGCCTCCCTCGGCGGCGTCGGCTTCACCGCCGGGGTGCTCGTCGGCGGACTCCTCACCGCCGGCCCCGGCTGGCGCTGGGTCTTCTTCATCAACGTCCCGGTCGGCATCATCCTGCTGGCCGCCATCCGGGCCGTGGTGCCACTACGCCGCCACCCCGACCGTACTGCCCGCCTCGATGTGCTGGGCGCGGCGACCGTCACCGCCGCCACCGGCTCGTTCATCGCCGGCTTGATCAACGCCGGAGACGTGGGCTGGACCGATCTCGGCACGCTGCTGGCTCTCGCGGCTGCCGTCGTCCTGTACGGCGTGTTCGTGGTCGTCGAACGCACCGTACCAACTCCCCTGGTGCGCCTGAGCCTGCTGTCGCGCCGTCCGATCGCGACCGGCGCCTTCCTGATGCTCGTCGCGGCCGGCGTGCTCATCGCGGGGCTCTTTCTTGGTTCGCAGTATCTGCAGCACCTTCGCGGCCTCAGCGCGCTGGAGACCGGCCTGTTCTTCCTGCCCCCGGCCCTGGCCCTCATGATCGGAGCCATCACGGCCGGCCGCCTGGTCGGCACCATCGGCACCCGTCCCGTCGCCGTCGTCGCCCTGGCCCTGGTCGCCATCGGCAACGGCCTGCTCATCGGCGTGTCGGCAGGCGGCAACGTCTACGTCGAAGCCCTTCCCGGCGTCACGGTGTTCGCGCTGGGCGGCGGCCCGCTGTTCGTCTGCGCGACCACCTCTGCCCTCGGTCGCGTCAGCCTGCACGAGGCCGGGCTGGTATCGGGCATGGTGCAGACCTTCAACCAACTCGGTGCCGCCATCTGTGTCGCGGTGGCCTCCACCGTCGCCGCTGCGGGTCTCACCAGCACCCCCTCGATCGACGGGTTCACCGACGCCTTCACCGTGTTCACCGTCGTCGCCGCCGTGGCCGCGGTGCTCTCGCTCCGCCTCGTGCCGCCCAGAACGCCACAGACGTCCGGCGGCCCGCACGCCCACTGACCCGGCACAGAGCAACGCGCACAGGCGTGCTTGGTCAAGCTGGAGGCCGGCGGCATCGGTGTTCTCCGCAACGCCTCGACAGCAGGACAAGCCGGCTGGTCCCAGGTGCCGCGCAGGTCGCGGCTCCAGCGGCCGCAACGGACTCAACAGATGACCCTCGACCACCTCGGTGAAGTCGAGCTCCACACTGCCCACAACCCGCACCAGCAGCCCCCCCGGTCGGCCTCCGCCGCGTGCAACAGCCCTCAGTATCCGAACGCTCCGGGGAAAGCGGCGTCAAGGGTCTGCTGGCAGCGCGAAATCCCAGCAGACCAGCGAACCGTCACCGCTTGCCTTTCTTGCTTGGCCGATAAGGCGGTGGCAGGGTGCCCCAGTCCAGCCCGAACTTCAGCGCGGAGGTTGTCACTCTCACAAGGCTCCCCCGGGTCCTGGTCGGGCCCTCGGCACATCACGGTTCTCGAACACCAATGACTACCAGCTGTTGCCGGATGCCTTGGATGTCGGACAACCAGGAGGGCGAGATGCAGCACAACACTCAACCCGACCCACCGGCCACCGACTTCTTCCCCACCGATCCTTCCGGGCTGCCCGAGGCCACCCGCCCCCAGGTCCTGGAGCTGGGCGACGGTGACACCCTGCATCTCCAGATCGGCCCGGTGGCCAAGCGCCTCGGCGAGGCCATGGTGCGGATGCTGGGCTACAACGGCTCGGTCCCGGGTCCCATCCTCAGGGTCCAGCAGGGCTCGGAGCTCATCGTCCAGGTGGAGAACCAGGGGGACCTGGACACGACCGTGCACTGGCATGGGCTGCGGCTGGAGAACCGCTATGACGGGGTGCCGCACGAGACCCAGGCGCCGATCCCGGTCGGGGGGCGCTTCACCTACCGGATCCAGTTCCCCGATGCCGGCC
>DASQUF010000005.1:0-7827 GCA_035641435.1 Propionibacteriaceae bacterium
AGCAGGCGGCGGCCACCAGCCCGATCAGGACGGCGAGCACCGCCGTGCGGATGACGCTCGCGCGCCGTGTGTTGTTCACTGAATCTGTTCCCTTTCGGTTCGGGTCTTACGGATGATGGTGCGGACCTCGGTGGCCAGCACCGAGTCGATGTCGCGGTACCGGTCGGCGGCGTCCTCGATCTCCAGCAGCGCCTCGCGCATGATCTTCATGTCGCGCCGCCGCACTCCGGCGATGCGCCGGATGCTCCAGTAGGCCGCCAGAGCCAGCAGCACGATGACCGTGATGCCGACCAGCACCAGCAGTGCCACCGCTTTCGGGTTCACTCGTCCTCCTCGTCCGGGTGACGCCTCACGCGTCAGCCCTTGATCACTACGCGCCGGATCGGCGGACCCGCTCGGCGTGACGCTTAGCCCAGATCGCCAGCGGCATCGCCGCGTCGTGCAGAGCACAGAGCGTCTCCCACGCCTCGTCCCTGTCGTGCACCTCGAAGGTCTCCCCGGTGACCTCGTCGGTGATCTGCGGGCGCTGGCCGGAGCCGTCGTCGCGCGCCGTGTAGCGGTTCTCGTCGGTGCAGTCGACGACCTCGAGCGCGGCGACGTCGCTCCACGAGTAGCGCACTCCGTTGCCGTCGGTGCCGGTGGCCTCCCACTGTCCGTCACCGGTGCGCTTGAACAAGACGTCCAGTGGCGCGGACTCCCCGCGTGCGGTGGGCCTCAGATCCTCGGTCCGGCGCACCGCGCGCACTCCGCCCGGCTCCGGGGCATCCCCGGGGAAGGTCACGCGCGCCTCTGCCGACTCCATCGCCGCCCTCGCCCGCTGCTCCACCAGTGGCAGCCGCGCGGGCTTGAGGCGCCCGATGATCTCGGCCATCCGCTGCTCGGTCAGCAGGAACGCCTGCATCGGCGCCCGGTGCCGTGCGGCGTCGAGGGCCTGGCGCACCTGGCGCACGTGGGCGCCGTCGTGGCCGGTGTCCTCGCCGGAGAGCAGGCGGGTGATCGCGACGTACTGGGCGAACGCGTCGGTGTGCCCGAGGTAACACAGCGCGGCGTCGGCCAGCTTGCCGAGCAGCATCGCGCCTTGGGCATCCTGGTCCTCGGCGGTGGGGGTGGCCGGGTCGGACTGGCTCAGCTCCAGGCGGAAACGAGGTGTCGTGACGGTGATGGTCACGTCGATGGACGGCGGCATCGCGGTGTCCTCCAGGGGGCGGGGGTGCGGGCGGAACAGGCGTAGATTAGCCGGTAGACTTGCGGCTAGTCAACACCCTTGGGCTCGGTGAGTTCCGCCGCCAGCGCGCGGTCGGCCGCCCGCTCCTCCTCGTCCAGGTCGAAGTCGTCCTCGGTGGAGTCGGCCGAGCCCGCCTCGCGGGTGCCGCTGGCGTCGTCGCTCATGCCCGAGAGCGGCTGGGCCAGGTGCGGCGGGCCACCCTGGCGGCGGCGCACCCGCTCGCCCGGCTCGTAGGCGCCGCCCAGGATGCCGTCGATCACGGCGGCCTCATTGTCGTCGCCGGACATGAACCCGGCGGGCAACCGGAACCAGATACCCCAGCGCTGCTTGCCCGGCTCGGCCAGCGCGGTGACCCCGCGCACCCGTACCGCGCCGAAGTACTCCAAGGCGCCGACGATCATCGAGACCGTCACCGGCACCGTGCTGGTCAGGTTGTGGTGAGCCGACACCGCCTCGGGGCGCACGTTCACCACGCGGTCGCGCTGGCGTGTCCTGGACAGCAGGGGAGCGTTGCGCAGAACCGCCTCATCGTAGGAAGGCAGTGGGGTCACCGAGGTCAGGTAGGCGCGCAGCGCCGCCTGCACCCGCAGCCGGTTGCGGTGATCGGTGGCCAGGCCACCGCCGCGCTGAACCGACTCGCGCAGCATGACCTCCACGCGGGTCACCTCGTCGGGATGGAACCACATGCGCAACGGGCCGCCGGGGACGTCCGGGCGGGCCAGGAAGGGCAGCATGCCCGCGCGTGCCATGTCATGCACTTCGGCCTCCGAGCGGTGGAGGACGTCGGCCGCGTCGGTGGTGGCGAAGACGAAGCCCAGGCCGGTGTAGTCGATGGTCATGCCGGTGATCATGCACAAAAGCACGCTGTGATGCAAGCTGGCTTAGTTCACACTGTGTGACCGGCCCCATGATGCATGCATGACGCTTGTCTAGTTTCGTGGGTCAGCAACACGAAGTTGCCTTGTCCAGCGTGAGATTCACATGCGCAGGTCAGAGCGCCGGGATACCTAGCCGGTCACACTTTCGGAAAGGTAAAGTGTCCATTACTTTTCGGCTTGCATGCTCTGAATGCATGATGCATGTACCGACCGGTAACCGGCCTCTGACTGGGGCTTTTTGGGGGTCACCCCGCCGGTGCCGAGGGGGGGGCACGCGGGTGGCGGACGGGTTCCAAACCGTGCCTTTATAGGGGGTGGGACTGGACACGCGAGGGGTAAAATCCGCTGTTGACTCCCATGCATGAGTGCATGACCACGGTTGACCTGCACAAACTCTAATCAAGCATCAAGCGTGGACAACCAAGCTCAAGCATCATGCATCATGCATCAAGGTCAAGGGCAAGCCAGCACCCCAAGGTGTCCCGTCCACAACGAGGAAACCGCAGGCCAGGGCGCACCATGCTGGACAAGCATGCGCGGGAGGTGTGACCACATGCACATGCGACCTGGGAAAACAGGGTGATGCATGGACAAGCTTGATAGGGGTGCTTGTCCACGAGTGGTCCGAAAATACCCCCCTGGGGTATCGAATGACTAGCCGCGCGTGCATGACTGGGGCCGTACGCATGGCGCACGTGCTTGACCTGCTTGAGTCACCCTGAGTATCGTTACCAATATTGTTATCTCGATGAGACATGATCTTGGTAGTACTTATAGGAACGAAACGCCTCCGACACGGAGGGTGCCGTTACCTTCACTCGGTGTGCGCACCGTGCCGAGCCGCCGCCCTTCCGGCTAGGCTGGGCCCTGTCGGCCCCGGCGCCGCCGCCCGCTCTCCACCTCGTCGCAAGCGCGAGGCGTGCTCGACTGCCGGGGCCGACGTCAGTTGCCAAGCCGCCGGAGTGGCGGCTAGACTAGTGGCATGAACACCGTGAACCTCGACGTGCTCTCCATGGCCGTCGGCGCCGGACTGCTCGGCACCGGCGTACTCACCGGCGTCTTCCTCGTCATGCTGGTCAAGCCGGTCGAGCCGCCGCACGAGCGCACCCCTGCGCAGGCTCCCCCGCTGCCGCCCGCCGCGCAGGACCAGCCGTGAGCGGCGACCACCGCGAGCTAGTCCTCGGCATCGTCACCACCGACTACGAGCACTGGACCGACGCTCAGCGCGCGGCGGCCGAGGCCGACGCCGAGACCACCTTCTACTCCGACTACGCGGTGAAGCTCGTGCGCGAGGCCGTCGACGCCGCCGGTCAAGCCGTCATCGACGCCAACCCCGAGATGTTCCAGGTCAGGAGCCTGCTGTGACCGGCCTCGAGCACGTCCACTTCGCGGGCTGGTGTTCCAGCCATCATCTGGTCGAGGCCGTCACCTCAGCCGACATCTGGGACGGCTCCAGCTACATCCAGACCTGCGGCACCTGCGGGCGGCCCACGCGGCTCGGAGACGTGCCCGCCAACCGTGTCGGCCAGCCCGTCCACGAGTACGCCGTGTTCCACCCGCTGCCCGACAGCCTCGTGGCCGTCCCGGTCACCGGCGCGCTCGGCTTCGGCCCCTGCATCTCGCGCGGCTACCTCACTGCCAGCCAGGCCCTCCAGCACGCCGAGCCCGGCCAGCTCGTGGCCATCATGTGCTCCGACGACTCCGAGCACGACATGCCTATGGCGGCCTGCGGTGACTGCCGCGAGAAGCATCCGGCTGCCGCGTCCACGGTGATCGTCAACCCCGGCGTCACCAAGATCTGCATCGAGTTCACCAAGCCCGGGAGCGACCAGTGACCGAGCCCGTCACGACTGCCATGGCCTACGGCCCCGACCGGCCCGACGAGAACGGCAACCGCAACCCCACCAGCGCGGAGGTCATCGTGCTCGGCGGCCACGCCGCACTCAGCGTCCCCGACAACCACTCGGTGGACGTCGAGACGCTGCCCGGCGGACAAGGCGACTGGGCGCAGCCCGGCCTGCGCATCACCGTGCGCCGCCAGCAGCTCGGCCACATCCGCCGCCCCGGCTGCGACCGCAAGGCCGCCTTCGCGGCCCAGCTCGCCATGTCCAGCCTGGCCAGCCGGATGCACCCGGGCAGTGGTCACTTGCGCCGCAGCGACCCCGTGGCCTACTGGGATCTGCGCCAGTCCATGGACACCCAGCGAGCAGCGCTATGCCTCGCCCACGGCATCCCGGTCGAGCACGTGAGCCGCGACGGCTACGACATCAGCCGGGCCGCACAGGCGTGATCGACCACGGTTGCCGGGCACGCAACCGGTACTGGCACCGCTACGCGGCCTGTCCGCGTTGCGGCACCGAAGCGGGCGACTCGTGCGTCGACCAGCGGTTCCCGCACAAGATCCCGTGGCGGCGGACGCTTCATGCGCACGCGGAACGGCCGCGAGTGCGTCATCTGACACAGACTCGAGCGTGAGGGTCGGACACGCTGAGGTCATGACCATCGAACTGGGGTTGTCGATCTTGCTGTCGGTATTCGCGCTGACTGTCGCCGAGCTGGCGGGGCGCAAGCTGCGTGTCGCGTGGCTGGTCGGCATCAGCGCGCAAGCCGGGTGGGTGGCCTACGCGCTCCTCACCGGCAACTTCGGGTTCTTGATCTCGGTCGCGGGCTTCACCGTGATCTACGTGCGCAACTACCGGGCCTGGAACCGCAGGCCGGAGCCCGCTGCTGCATAGGCGGTCTAGGTGGCGCGAAGCGCGCCATCTAGACAGTCCTTGACTGGTAACCTGGGTGGCGTGACTCCTGTACCCGGAGGACCGCGCCCCGACTGCCCGGTGTGCGGAAAGCCCTGCCGCGCCAGTATTCGCAGGCCTGTCCACTGGCTGACTACGTGCGGCGCTCGTGACTGCGCCTACGAGATGAGAGCCCGCAAGATCCGGGGACGGCCGTGGTTAGGCGGCAAGGCCCCTCGGGTCGAGAACGCCAGCTACAGCGCGGTACATGCCAGGGCACGCTCGACATTCCGGGGCCAGCGGTGTGCTCTTGCCGACAACTCCTGCAAGGGGCGCATCGAAGTTGCCCTACGTGTCGACGTGTTCGCTGACCTGCTGGTCACAGGACCATCGGGTCCGTACTACGCGGGGCTCAACACCGAGGACGCCTACCGGCCACTGTGTCGCTCGCATCATGGTCGCGAAGGCGCGCTGCGTGCGGCGGCGGACAGGTCGGCCGCCATTGCCGGAGCGATCGCTCGTGATCGTTTGGCCGGAGCGCATGACTGCACCGGCCCTACCTGCCTGACCTGTTCGGCCATCCTGTCCTTCGACGTGGCAGCCGAGCTGCTGGTAGCGACTGAGGCCGACGTGATCAGGCGGCGCGCTCACTCCACGGGAGCATGAGTCCATCACCTTGTTGGCGTGGAATCAGATGCATGTGTAGGTGGTAAACCGTTTGCGTGGCCGCCGCGCCCCGGCTGGTGATGAGGTTGAACTCGCCGCCCAGCCGTGCGGCCAGCTCGGCGGCGCGCGCCATGGTGGCAGCGGTGACGGTCGGGTCGGCGGTGAAGTCGGCGACGTGCGTGCGGGGGGTGACCAGGACGTGCCCGTCGGTGCAGCCGCGTTTTCCGGCCGCGTCGGCGCAGGGCAGGAAGGCGATGGCGTCGGGCCATTCCGCGATGACATCGGCAGGGCCGGTCCCGGCGGCGATGGCGCAGAAGGCGCAGGTGGCGGGCTCGTTCACGCCTCCAGTTCACCGGATGGCAAGCCGCCGTGGTAGGGGTTTCCTGTTTCCTCTTGCAGGGGGAAACGGTCACCCCGGGGGGTTGACTAGCCGTGGTTACACTGGCTAAGCTGAGTGCGTTCCGACACCAACCCGAAGGAGTACTGGTGACACGACGACGAGGTGGCGTCAACGGCGGGCACAGCCTGCCGGTCAACGACCGGTCCTGGAAGTACTGCACCCGCTGCGGCAGCACCGTGCGGGACGTGGACAACCACAGCAAGAACGAGGGCGGCAAGATCGTCGCCTGCCGGTAGAGGTTGACGAGCTTCCGCGCTTCATCCCCCGACCCCGCAGCCCCCGCGCTTGGCCCCCCACGCGGGGGCTGCGGCCTACCCGAGGAGCACCACGTGGTCGAGACCACAACCCCCACGTCTGCCGCGACCCCTCTGTTTGCGGCGCTCGACCGGTGCGGCATCGCGCCAGCCGACGCCTACCGGGACCGCTACACGGACGTCACCATCAGCGCCCGCGACGCCATCAACGCAGCCCACGCGCTCGGCAGGCTCCAACGCGAACTCGACCAGGCCGCCGAGCGCAAGCGCACGCTGTCCGAGCGCATCACCCGCCTGGAGTCCAGCACCGGCGCCCTCATGGTGGACCGCGACCGGGGCATCCGGCAGGCCGAGGACCGCGCCGCCGGTGCCCGGCTGGTCGCGGCCGACGCGCTCGCCGCGCTCCGTGACGCGGGCATCGAGCCCGGCGCCGACCTCGACACCTTGATCGGTGACGCGGTGCGCCACTACGACGCCACCCTGGCCCGACTCGACTCCGAGGTGCAGCGGCTGGATGACTTCCGCCGCAAGGTCGTCGGCCTCATCCAGCAGTGCCAGGACCAGGCCAGCGCGGGCAAGGGCCTCACCGCCGAAGGCGTCGGCAAGCTGGGTCGCGCCATCGAGCGGGCCAACAACAAGGCGTGCGGTCGATGAGCGGCGGCGAGTTCAGCTACCCGGCCGAGGTCGTCTTCGAGCGGGGCCGCCGGACCGCCGAGGAGGCGCGCCGGATCACTGAGCTGACGGCCCGCGCGGAGAAGGCCGAGGCCGCGCTGGAGAAGGCCAAGGGGATCATGGACAACTTGGTCCAGAGGGGCATCGACAGTGACGTCGAGCTGGGCAAGTACCGGCGGATCGTCGAGGAGGTCACGCCCCTGATCGACATGATCGCCGCCATGCCCGAGCGACCCGGCGTCCACCGTGTCCGCGCGCTGCGCTCGGCCACCAGCCGCGTCCGCGTCTTCCTGGGCCGGGTGCAGTCGTGAGGATCGGCAAGCGCGCCGACGCGCTCATCCGCGAGGCCGCCGTGGCGGGCTACGTCAACGGCGTATGGGCGACCGGTGGCGGCTTCACCGCCGACATCCCTCCGGACACCGTGGTTACCGCCGGGGCCTTCCGCACCGCACGCTCGTTCCCCGAGCTGTACCCCACCTTGTCCCGCGTCGAGTTGCCCGACGACCACCTGGTTACTCGGTGGCTCGATGCCCAGCAGGCCGGAGACCTCGAAGCGCTCCGCGCGCTGATCGACGAGAGGCTGAGCTGATGCTGCTGCCCCCGCCGCCGCTGAACGAGCACGGCCGCCTGGCCGTCGGGGCATCCGACGTCGCCGCAGCACTGACCACGGGGCTCGCCGGTGCGTGCACGGTGTGCGACCACTCCGCGATCCACTGGTGGCTCACATCCACCGGCGAGTACATCCCGGTCCACGAGACGTGCACCCGCCGCCTGGTCGACGGCTGGAACGAGCGTGTCACCACTGGCGACGTCGGTCAGCCCGACCTCGACAGCGGCCCCCGCCGGGGCGCCTACGCACGGCGCTCCACCGCGACCGGCGCCCGGGTTCACCCGCCGCGCCCGCGCTCGCGGCCGTCGCGGTCGCTGGGCTCGCCGTGGTTCCGGCCCGGCATGCCCGAGGGTGCGCCGTGGGCCATCGTCGTCGAGTCCCACCACGGGC
>DASQUF010000006.1:0-6137 GCA_035641435.1 Propionibacteriaceae bacterium
TGGTGGGCCGAGAACCCGGGGTCGGGGTCGGCGCAGGGAGCGGAAGGCGGGCGCTGGAGTCAACGGGCCCGCACCTCCGGTTCGGTAGCCACCGGACAGCTCCACATGCCGATGACCGCCGAACGGCGCCGCCGCGGTGCGCAGCGGCTCGACACGAGTGAATCGACCTGCCACCCGGGCCAGCCCCTGCATCGAGCAGGCCGCGCCATTAGGCAGGGTCTACGCTGTGGCCCGCGGCCATCGCACGATCTTCGGTGTACTCACAAGCCATCGATGATCACGCGGTGGCTGCCCTCATGTCTGCTTCGGCCAGCAGCTAGCAGCGAAGTGACTCGACCAGGTTCCGAAATATCCGTTTAGCCTGAATCCACCGATTTCGCCGATGGAGCCACTCGTTTGGCCTGGTAAGTAAGAGGCCCATTTCTGCCGCTGAGGCCGTTCACCTTCTAGGTGCACCGCCCTCCGAGTACCAAGGGCTCCTGACCTGGGAGGACGCCGTAGAGCGCACGGAGTCTCGGTGGATTCAGCCTAGGACAAACGCGGGCGAGGCCGCCCGTCAGGCAGTCGGCCGCGCTGCGGTGCGGTGCGTGTTGGTCTGCTCAGCTGCGGAGCAGGCCGGCGAGCACGGCCGCCTCGCTGATCTCGGGTTGCCTGGTCGCGGTGAGCAGCGTCAACGGCCGATCCCTCGCAAGCCCGCGCAGGTGCGCCAGTGCTTCCGCCCGCCGCGGATCTTGCAGCTCCAGCTGGTAGCGGCGGCCGAATTCCTCGAAGCGGTCCGGGTCGTGGCTGTACCACTTGCGCAGCTCGTCTGACGGCGCGACGTCCTTGCACCACTCATCGAGCGCCGCCTTGGCCTTGGCCAGCCCCCGCGGCCAGATCCGGTCGACCAGCACCCTGGTGCCGTCGGCCGGCTCCGGCTCCTCATACACCCGGCGTACCCGGACTGTTCCTCCCGCCATCGCCTACTCCGTAAGTCCGAGGTCCCGCTCTTGGCTAACTGGCCGCCGCGAACCCGGTGCGTTCACCCCGCGGCGGGACACCAGGGGGTAACCCACCCGCACGGCCCGCAATACGACCCAGGCCGACTGGCCCGCCCACCTTGGCCTGATAGGCTGGTGCGTCGCAGTTCGGTAACGGACGATATCGCGATGAGCGGCAGGATGTAGTCCATGTCTGAGGGAACCGGCGCGAGGCCGATGGTGATCGTCGGTGGCGGCAAGACCGGCGGCACTGCCGCCGCAACCCTGCGTGACGAGGGGTTCGAGGGGCCGGTCGTGCTCGTCAGCCGGGAGCCGGGCATCCCGTTTGGCCGTCCCCCACTGTCCAAGACCTACCTGCGGTCGGAAGAGGACCTCACCGGCTGGTATGTCAGGCCCGCCGACTGGTACCAGGCCCACGACGTCGAGCTCCGCGCCGACTCCGTGGTCGCGGTCGATCCGGCGGCACACGCGCTGGCCCTGGGGTCGGGCGGAGAACTGGGGTACCAGAAGCTCCTGCTGGCGACGGGAGGACGGAACCGGCGGCTGCAGGTTCCCGGCGCCGAGCTGCCCGGCATCCACTACCTGCGGACGGTGGCCGACTGCGACGCGATCAAGCGCGAAGCCGTGGCGGGCCGGCGCGCGACCGTGGTGGGCATGGGGTTCATCGGTTGCGAGGTGGCGGCCTCGCTGACCCAGCTCGGCGTGCAGGTCACTGCGGTCTTTCCCGGCCGGAGCCCGCTGGAACGGGTCCTGGGCGCGGAGATCGGCGCCCTGATCAGCGCGATGCACCGCGCAAACGGGGTCCGGCTGCTCGCCGGCGCGCAGGTCGCCGCGTTCGAAGGGACCGAGCGGCTGGAGTCGGTCGTGCTGGCCGACGGGGAGCGGGTCGGGTGCGACTTGGCCGTCGTCGGTGTGGGGATCGATCCCGACGTGCCCGCCGTCGCGGGTGCGTCCATCGCGCAGGACAACGGGATTGTTGTCGACGAGCGGTGCCGCAGCAGCGCGGCCGACGTCTACGCGGCCGGCGACGTCGCCAACCACCTCCACCCGGTTCTCGGCCGCATCCGGGTCGAGCACTACAACAGCGCCGAGCACCACGGGGCCGCGGCGGCGCGGTCGATGCTGGGCTCGGCGGCCCCTTTCGACTGCCTCCACAACTTCTGGACCGACCAGTACGAGCACACGCTCCAGTACGTCGGCCACGCCACCAGCTGGGACGACTTCGCCGTCCGGGGGAGCCTGCAGGAGGGGAAGTTCGTGGGCTTCTACCTGGCTGCCGGGGTCGTGCGGGCGGCCGTCGGCTTTGACCGCGGCGGCGATCCCGAGTGGGAGCCCGACTCGGAGATGGCGGCCTGCGCGCGCCTGGTGGCCCGCCGCGCCCACCCCGACCGCGGCCAGCTCACCGACGAGCGCTTTGACCTCCGGTCGCTGATGCAGTGACGCGGTCGGTGCCGCCGTCGGCCCGCTAGTTACTTCCCCCGGAAATAGTGCCGCTTCTTGCCTGCTGCGTGCCTGGTCAGAGGGATAATCCGGCTATCGGGCCGGGTGGTGGGAGGGCGGATGCTGCGGTTGTCGGGTGGGCAGGCCGAGTCGTTGTTTGACCAGTTGCTGCCGGTGGAGGTCCGCGAGCTGCCGGAGGAGCTGGCGGTGCTGGATCGGCTGCTGTCCGACCGGCGGCTGTTGGCGCCGATCGAGCGGGTATGGGAGCAGACCGCCCGCGATCATGGGCGCCCGACGATCCCGATGGCCAGCTTCGTGCGGCTGATGGTCATCAAGCAACGCACCGGCTGGGGGTACGAGACCCTGGTCCGGGAGGTGTCGGACTCGCTGCACCTGCGTCGGTTCTGCCTGCTGGCGTTGACCGAGCGGGTGCCGGACGAGTCGACGGTGCGCAAGCTGGTCCGCCGGCTCGGGCCGGAGACGGTCAACGAGCTCACCCGGGCGGTGATCGGCAAGGCCCGACGGGAGACTCGGTTTGCCGTGCGGGCGGTGCGGATCGACTCAACCGTGGTCGAGGCCGATATCCGCTACCCGACCGACGCGGTGCTGGCCTGGCAGGGCGCCCGGGCGTTGGCCCGCGAGGGACGCAAGCTGGCTGGTCGGCGCCGCGGGCAGGCTGTGCGGGTGGTGGATCGTTCCCGCCAGATCGGCAAGATGGCGCGGGCGATCTCCAGGACCCTTGGCCGGCGCACCGGCCGGCGCACCGACGAGGTGTTGGCGCTCAACGCCAAGGCCGGCCGGGCGATGGCCCGCTCGATCCGTGAGGCGCGGGCGCTGGCCGCCCAGGCGCGTGCCGCGGCGCGTGGGCGGGGCGCGCGGGCCAAGCTCCGTGCCGCCCAGCGGCTGGAGGAGCTGGCCGACCGCTGCCAGCGGGTCGCGACCCAGATCCAGCAGCGGCTGCGGGGCGAGAAGATCACTGATCGGCTGGTGTCGCTGAGCGACCCGGACGCCCGCCCGATCCGCAAGGGCAAGCTCGGCAAGCCCAACGAGTTCGGCTATGTCGCCCAGATCGCTGAGGTCACCGCCAACACCCGCCGCGGCGCCCGCGGCTATGTCCTGCCGGCAGCCACCGCACCCGGCAACCCGGGCGAGAACCGGCTGCTGGACCAGACCGCCGCCGAACTGGACCGCCTCGGCATTCGACCGCGCGAGGTCGCGCTGGACGGCGGCTTTGTGCCCGGCCCGACCGAACAGACCCTGGCTGCGCTCGCACCCGCCAGGACGTTCATCTCGGGGCGTGCCGAGCCGGGCTCCCGGCGTACCCGCAGGCGGCTGGCCCGCTACCGCACCGGCTGCGAGGGCCGGATCAGCCACCTCAAACGCGGCTATGGGCTGCGGCGCAGCCGCCTGAAGGGCGACCAGGGCCAGCGGATCTGGACCGGCTGGGCGATCCTGGCCTACAACCTGGACACCCTCGCCATCCACAGCACCTGACCGGTCTCCCACCAAGTGCGAACACCCGACCCCGCGACGGCCGCGCTACCAGCCCGGCGGTCGACTCACACCCCTCCGTTTATCCGGGGGAAGTAGCTAGCTCAGCCTGGCCCGGCACCGGAGAACAAGGGGATGTTCACCATCCCAGCGTCGTAGCATCATGGCTTCGCCAGGCGATGAAGGGGGCGCAGATGGCGACGCTGTACGAGCGGCTCGGCGGTCTGGATGCGATCACCGCGGTGGTGGATTCCGCCGTGGCCCGCCAGGGAGGCGATGACCGGATCAACAGGAAGTTCGGGCGGACCGACATCCCGCACCTCAAGAAGAACTTCGTCGACCAAGTGTGTGAGGCGACCGGCGGTCCCTGCGCCTACACCGGCCGGAGCATGCGGGAGACGCACGACGGGATGAAGGTCACGGCCGGCGAGTTCGACGCGTTCATCCAGGATCTGGAGGGGGTGCTCGACGAGTTCAACGTCCCCAAGACGGAGCACGACGAGCTGCTCGGTCTGCTGCTGTCGATGCGCGATGAGATCGTCGAGGTCGAGTCGCCGGAGACGGGGACGCCGCTTCCTGACAGCTACCAGGCTTACCAGGCGGCGCCGTGAGCGGAGCGGCGCGGCCCGCGAGGAGACGTACGACATAGTCGCCGGCGGCGGCGGGGTCTGGCCGGCGATCGGCCTGCCCGAGCCGCGGGCCAGCTCGATCGCCTCAGCGCGGAACGCTGCTGGGTAGGGCGGTCTGGTGCGTGGCCAGGGCTCCGTCGTTCCGTCGTGATGTCGGGTTCATCCGAGGCTGATTTCCTAGAGTCGCGAGGGGCCGGTCAACCTCGCCGCCGCCCTGCGTCACCACGCCCGCGACCCTGCCCGGCCCATGGCCACCCTCGGGATCACCCTCGGATGAACCGAACCCTACGAGCCAACACCGGGCCCTGGCGCGTGGCTACGTTGAACCCCTGACTTCCTAGGTCATGGCGGCCAGCAGCTCCCGGCAGGCCTGCTCGCAACGCCGGCACGCCTCGGCGCACACCCGGCAGTGCTCGTGCAGGTGGGCATGCCGCTCGCACTCGTCGCCGCTGCTCTTGCAGGTGACCACGCAGGCCTCCAGCAGCGCCCGGGTGACGTTGGCGTCGTACTCGGTCTGACGGCTGGCCACCCGCAGCGTGGCGGTGCACACATCCGCGCAGTCCAGGCACAGCCGGATGCACTTGACCAGCTCGGCCACGTCCGGCTCGCTCAGGTCGTCGTCGGCGCAGGCGGTGCTGGCCTGGGCGCAGTCCGACAGTGCGTCGATGGTGGCGGCCAGCACGCCGGCGTCGACGTTGAAGGTGCGTGGGTAGGTGTCCAGCAGCTGCCTGGCGTAGCTCATGGCGCCCTCCTTGCGAGGCGACGGGGGGGACAGCGCCCAGTTACCCGCATTCTGTGCTGATACCCAGCGGGGGTCGATAGACGACACCAGCAACCACCAGCACCCGGTCGACCCCAAGCGGGCCGCAGCACGCCTGACACCTTCCTGGGCCAAGGCGGCCGGAAGCGAGGATGATGACTCGGCAGGCACGGGTATCCACCGCGATCATGAGGCTGCGGTAATCGCATGATCCCGGAAGTTCATGCCTGCTCCACACTATCGGCCGCTATCGGTCGTTACCGCATGATCGGGCATATCGAGAGAACGCCGGAGCCCTAGGTGCGTGGCACGTGAACTGCTTCGAGGGCTTGCTGCCCTCGAGCATTAAGCCTCGGTATACCGTTCGGTAATGGAATGAGGCTGGTTCGGATTATGAGAAAGGCCCTCTGACCTGGGAGAATGGCGCCTGCGACAGCTGCCGTATCCCCGATCAGAGGGGCACTTTCTCGATGCAATCCTCCCACACCCTGGACCAGCTCGACATCGCCTTTGACGACACCCACGCGGTCGCCAACGCGGGCCTGCTGCTGCCCGCCACGCTGGCCGAGCGGCTCGGGATCCAGCAGGCCGCCGATCAGGGATCGACCTGGCCAGCGGCCGGGCCGCCCGCCGCGTCCGTGATCTGATCGAACGGGAGGGGCCGGCTGATGGCCCTGGCCGATGACCTCCGCGGCCAGTTCGAGGCCGGCCTGAGCTACCCCGACACCTACCCGGGCGTGTTCCACACCTACGACGCCTCCACCCGCGCGCTGGCCGAGGACCTGGACGCCGCCGAGGGGCGGGTGCGGCCCCCGCGCTCAACCCAGCGCACCCTGA
>DASQUF010000007.1:0-6806 GCA_035641435.1 Propionibacteriaceae bacterium
CATCGCGGTGACCGCCCTACTGCGGCTGGTGACCTAGTGGCGCGCAAGTCGGCCGGAGGCACCCCGGCCACCATCGCCCTCGACAAGGCCGGGGTGGCGTACGCCCTGCACCCCTACGTCCACGACCCGCAGAGCAGCCACTTCGGCGAGGAGGCCGCGGCGGCGCTCGGGGTGGACCGGGACCGGATCCTCAAGACCCTGGTCGCCGACGCCGGCGGTGAGCTGGTGGTGGCCATCATGCCCGTGGCCCGGCAGCTGGATCTCAAGGCGCTGGCGGCGGCGGTCGGGCCAAGCGGGCGGCGCTGGCCAGCCCCGTGGTCGCCGCGCGGACCACCGGCTACGTGGTCGGCGGCATTTCCCGCTCGGCCAGCGGGCCCGGCTGCGCACTTACTCGATGCCTCCGCCGAGAGGTTCGAGACGATCTTCATCTCGGCCGGCAAGTGGGGCCTCCAGGTCGAGCTGGCGCCTCGAGACATCGTCCGACTCACCGACGCGCTCGTGTGTACGATAGGTGCATGACGCGCACCAACATTGATCTCGATGATGAGCTCGTCGAGACAGTGATGAAGCAGAACGGCCTGAAGACCAAGAAGGATGCCGTCGACTTCGCCCTGCGCAAGACCATCCGACGCGTGCCAACGGTCGAGGATGTCATGGCCCTTGAGGGGATCGGCTTCCCCTACACCAATGACGAGCTGGAGGGCGTCGACAGGCCACCCGAATCGTGAGCTATCTCGTCGACAGCTCGGTCTGGGTCGAGTTCTTCCGAAAGCGAGGCACGCCTGCCGCCCAGATCATCCGGCAGCTCATGACTTCTGACCCGACGAGTCTGGTCGGCTGCCCGCCGGTTCGTATGGAGCTGGCCGTCGAACCCGACGACCTGCGGCGACATCGGACGCTGAAGGTCTATGACGGGTTGACGCCCACCGGCATCGCCGATGACGACTTCGACCTAGCCGCCGCTATCTACCGAGCGGTCCGCCAGAGTGGGCACACGGTCCGCTCTCACCAGGACAGCGTGATCGCAGCGATTGCGCTGCGAACTGACGCCACCCTTGTCCACAACGACGTCGACTTCGACCGGATCGCCGAGGTGGTCACCGAGCTAGCCGTGCTCCGGCTCCCGGACCGCTGACTCGGCTCTGTCCCGACGCTTGAACAGCGGCTTGGGCTCCTCCTCGTCCGGGCCCAGCGACGAGCCCAGCAGCACCGGGACGATCGCCAGGAACGGCCAAGTCAGCAGCGAGGCCGGGGCCCGCAGGGTCAGCTCGATCGGTACCTGGTCGCCGGGCCGTGCCCGGGCCAGCCGCTGGACGAAGTCGTCCGGCCCCAGCTGGTGGCCGACGAGCCAACAGATCAGCGCCGCGAGGAAGGACACCGCCGCAACCAGCAGCACCAGTGGCCATCCGATGCCACTAAGGGTCCGCCACGCCACCAGACCGAGGCCCACCCCGACCACCAGCCCGAGTGCGCAAAACCATGCGTCACCGGCCACGAACTCGCTCAGCCCCCGCTCGGTGATCCCCGCCCCACCGTCGGGCCTGACCACGTACGCCGGCAGGTCGACCACCGCCCACCAGACCACGCCCGCCAACGCGCCCAGGCCCACACCGAGGGCGACGAAGGCGACGATCCGGGCGGGAATCACGAGGCCAGGCACGAAGGACCGAGGAGGGCCTTGAGGTCGGCCATCAGCGGTTGCGACGGGGTCACCCGGTGCCGGGGCAGCCGGGCGACGAGGGTGCCCTGCGGCTTGAGCAGGCGGACCTGCACCTCGGTCATCCCGGGGTGGGCGCTGAGCACCTCGCGCAGCTGGTCCAGCACGGCCGGCGTACACCGGGCCGCAGGCAACGAGATCACCACCGGACCGCTCGGCGCCTCGGAGATGTCGGGCAGGCTCAGCTCGGAGGCGTTGACCGACACGGCGTCGTCGTCGACCTTGACCCGGCCCTTGACCTTCACCACGGTGTCGGTGGCCAGCACCGTCGCGACCTGGTCATAGGCCTTGGGGAACAGCAGCACCTCGACGGAGGCCTCCAGGTCCTCCACGGTCAGCACCGCCCAGATGTCGCCCCGCTTGGTGGTCTTGCGGGTCACGCTGGTGATCATCCCAGCGATGGTGACCATGCCCTCCCGGGGCCCGTCCTCGGTGACCAGCTCCCCGATGCCGATGTCCCGCTCCGCCGCCAGCACGTGCTCCAGCCCCTGCAGCGGGTGGTCGCTGACGTAGAGCCCGAGCATCTCCCGCTCGAAGGCCAGCTTGGTCCGCTTGTCCCAGTCAGGCAGGTCCGGGACGCTGCCGGTCAGCACCGGGTCAGCGTCGGCCAGGTCGCCGAACAGGTCGTCCTGCCCGTTCGCCTCGTTGCGCTTGAGGTCCAGCACCCCGTCGATCGCGGTGTCGTACACGCTCATCAGGCCCCGCCGGGTATGGCCCATGGAGTCGAACGCCCCGGCCTTGACCAGTGACTCGATGACCCGCTTGTTGCACACCACGAGCGGCGCGGCGTCCAGGAAGCTGTGGAAGTTGGCCGCCTTGCCGTGCTCCGCCCGGGCCGCGACGATCCCGTCCACCACGTTGTGGCCGACGTTGCGCACCGCGGTCAGACCGAACCGGATGTCGGTCCCGACCGGGGTGAAGTTGGCCGCCGACTCGTTCACGTCCGGCGGCAGCACCGAGATGCCCATCCGGCGGCACTCCCCGAGGTAGAGCGCCATCTTGTCCTTGTCGTCGGCCACCGAAGTGAGCAACGCCGCCATGAACTCGCCCGGGTAGTTGGCCTTGAGGTATGCGGTCCAGTACGCCACCAACCCGTACGCCGCGGTGTGCGCCTTGTTGAAGGCGTAGTCGGAGAACGGGACCAGGATGTCCCACAGCGCTTGGATCGCCCTGTCGGAGTACCCGTTGGCCGCCATTCCGGCCGAGAACGGCTTGAACTCCGCGTCCAGGATCTCCTTCTTCTTCTTGCCCATCGCCCGGCGCAGCAGGTCGGCCTGCCCCAGGGTGTACCCGGCCACCTTCTGGGCGATGGCCATCACCTGCTCCTGATAGACGATCAGGCCGTGCGTCGCGTTCAGGATCTCTGCGAGCGGCTCGGCCAGCTCGGGGTGGATCGGAGTGATCTCCTGCCGACGGTTCTTCCGCAGCGCGTAGTTGGTGTGGCTGTCCGCGCCCATCGGCCCCGGCCGGTAGAGGGCCAGGACCGCCGAGATGTCCTCGAAGTTGTCGGGGCGCATCAGCCGCAGCAGCGAGCGCATCGGACCGCCGTCGAGCTGGAACACCCCCAACGTGTGGCCGCTGCCGAGCAGGGCGTAGGTGGCCGGATCGTCCAGGGCCAGGTCCTCCAGCACCAGGTCGCTGCCGCGGTTGAGCCGGATGTTGGCGACCGCGTCGTCCAGCACCGTCAGGTTGCGCAGCCCGAGGAAGTCCATCTTGATCAGGCCGAGCGACTCGCACGTCGGGTAGTCGAACTGGGTGATGATCGCGCCGTCCTGCTCCCGGCGCATGATCGGGATGATGTCGATCAGCGGGTCGCTGGACATGATCACCCCGGCGGCGTGCACCCCCCACTGCCGCTTCAGGCCCTCGAGGTCCTTGGCCGTGTCCACCACGGTCTTGACGTCGGGGTCGGACTCGTAGAGCGCCCGGAACTCCCCGCCCTCGCCGTACCGCTTGTCGGCCGGATCGAAGATCCTGGCCAGCGGCACGTCCTTACCCATCACCGGCGGCGGCATCGCCTTGGTGATCCGCTCCCCCACCCCGAACGGGTAGCCGAGCACCCGGGAGGCGTCCTTGACCGCCTGCTTGGCCTTGATCGTGCCGTAGGTGACGATCTGGCTGACTCGGTCCTCGCCGTACCGCTCGGTGACGTAGCGGATCACCTCGCCGCGACGACGCTCGTCGAAGTCGATGTCGAAGTCCGGCATGGAGACCCGGTCCGGGTTGAGGAACCGCTCGAAGATCAGCCCGTGCACCAGGGGGTCGAGGTCGGTGATCCGCATCGCGTACGCGGCCATCGAGCCAGGACCCGATCCGCGGCCCGGGCCGACCCGGATACCGTTCTCCTTGGCCCAGTTGATGAAGTCGGCCACTACCAGGAAGTACCCGGCGAAGCCCATCGAGATGATCACCTTGGTCTCGAAGTCGGCCTGCTCGCGCACCTCGGGCGGAATCCCGCCCGGGTAGCGCCGGGCCAGCCCGACCTCGACCTCGCGCAGGAACCAGCTGTCCTCGGTCTCCCCCGGCGGGCAGGGGTAGCGGGGCATGAAGGTTCCGTTGCCCTCGGTGAACGCGACGTCACAGCGCTCGGCGATGGCCAGGGTGTTGTCGCACGCCTCGGGCAGGTCGGCGAACAGCGCCCGCATCTCCGCCGGCGACTTCAGGTAGTAGCCGTCGCCGTCGAACTTGAACCGGCCGGCGTCGGCCATGGTCGACCCGGACTGGACGCAGAGCAGCACCTCGTGCGCCGCCGCATCGGACCGGGCGGCGTAGTGCAGGTCGTTGGTCGCGACCAGCGGCAGCTTCAGGTCCCGGGCGATCTTGAGCAGGTCGGCCCGGACGCGGTTCTCGATGGTCAGGCCGTGGTCCATCAGCTCGACGTAGTAGTTGCCAACGCCGAAGATGTCGCGGAACTCGGCCGCGCTGGCGATCGCCTCGTCGTACTTGCCGAGGCGAAGGTAGGTCTGGACCTCGCCCGAGGGACAGCCGGTGGTCGCGATCAGGCCCTCGGCGTAGGTGCTCAACAGCTCGCGGTCCATCCGCGGCTTGTAGAAGTACCCCTCCATCGAGGCCCGGGAGCTCAGCCGGAACAGGTTGTGCATGCCGGGGGTGTTCTCGGCCCACAGCGTCATGTGGGTGAAGGCACCGCCGCCGGAGACGTCGTCGCCGCCGCCGTCACCCCACCGGACCCGCTTGCGCTCACTGCGGTGGGTCTTCGGTGTGACGTAGGCCTCGATGCCGATGATCGGCTTGACCCCGCTGGACTTGGAGGCCTTGTAGAACTCGTACGCCCCGAAGGTGTTGCCGTGGTCGGTGACCGCGATCGCTGGCATGCCCATCTCGGCACAGCCGTCGAAGAGGTCCTTGACCCGCGCCGCGCCGTCGAGCATCGAGTACTCCGAGTGCACGTGCAGATGGACGAACGAGTCGCTACCCGCAACGGCGCTTCCCGGCATGCCCGTACACCCTCCAAGCCTGGTACTCGATGCGGCAACGACCGTCCGGCCGTTGGGGAAGTCAGCCGAAGGTCCACGATAATCGCCGCAGCCGACAGTCCCAGTGTGCGACGCGCCCCCGACAGCTCAGCTGTCTTGGGCCAGCTCCAGCACCTTCGTCACCGTGCGCAGGTTCCGCACGGTCGCGCTGACCCCGAGAATGTCGGAGAACTTCGCCGACAGCTTCGACCGCCCCTGGCCCTGGGTGTAGTGCACGTATACCTCCTGACCGGCGAAGACGTACGGTTCCTTCTCGGTCGCCACCTCGGCCACCTTGCGTTTGGCGTCGGCGGGAGCCGCCTTGGTCAGGAACGCCACCGTGACATAGGTGGGGGCTCCGTCGGGGAACGGGTTGTCGGCGAGCACCTTGCGCAGCTGCGCCGGCGTCCGCACCGCGACATCGGTCTTCGTGCCGAACCTCTTGGTGATCGCCTCCGCGATCTCCCGCTCGAGCGTGGCCACCTTCTTGGTGCTGCCGAAGATCAGGTTGCCGCTGTTGATGTAGGTCGCCACGTTCGAGTAGCCGAGCTCGGAGGCCATCTCCCGCAGCTCCGGCATGCTGATCTTGTTGGTCGACCCGAGGTTGATCCCGCGCAGGAACGCGACGTACCGAGCCACGGCACCATTGTGGCCTAGGCGTGCCCCAGGTGGTCGAGCAATCGCAGCGCGGCCGCGTCGGTGGGCCGCTCGGCGAGGACGTCCGGATCGGCACCGGCTCGCAGTGCGATGGCAACCCCGTCGGCGCTGCCTTCGGCAGCCGCGGTGCGCAGCGCCCGGTCGGCCTCGGCCCGGGTGGTCCGGTCGGCCAGCGCCGCCCGCAGCAGGTCAACGATCCGGTCATGTCCGCGGTCCTCGGCGTGGGCCAGCGGGCGTACCTGGTCGTTCTGCGACGGCAGCGTGAGATCGGCACCGGCCGCCACCAGCACGCGGACGGTGTCGACATAGCGGTCGGAGCCGTCGCCCAGGATGATCGCTTCGTGCAGGGCGGTCCAGCCCAGCCGGTTGATGTGGTCGACGCTCACCCCAGCCTGCACCAGGCGACCGCAGATGGCCGCGTGGCCCCGGTCAGCCGCCCGGATCAGTCCGGTGCCGTTGTAGGAGTCGAGTGAGCCGACATCGCCGCCGGAAACCAGGGTCAGCTCGAGCAGCTCCAGATAGCCCTCGCTGGTCGTGATCAGGTACGCGCTCTGCTCCGTCTGGTCCTTGGCGTTGACGTTGGCTCCGGACGCGATCAGTCGCCGGGCCTGTTCGACGTCGTTGGCCCACGCCGCGTCGCGCAGGGCGGCATCCAGCTGCGCCTGACCGGCCGGCGAAGTTTCCACGGCATCCGGGACCCGCACGTCCGGGGCCGCACACGCGGCGACCAGGACCACGGCAGCGATCGCGAGACGTCGCACCCCTCCAGTGTGGCGGGCCTGGCCGGGTGCGGCCTTAACCCCCTCGAGCCGTTCGGTCCGCGACCGCATGAACACCACCCAGGTGACGGCGCAGCACACCGCGTAGCAGCACAGGAACGCGAGATAGGCGCCGTCGCCGTTCTTCAGCACTAGGAACGACTGCCGGAAGGCGAGGTTGACCAGCACGCCGCCGAGGGC
>DASQUF010000008.1:0-2177 GCA_035641435.1 Propionibacteriaceae bacterium
CCTGCCGATCGCGCTCACCGAGCTGGGCACTTTCGCCACCGCCGAGCGGCTGATGCGGGTCCGCGGGCCGATGTCGGCGACGTCGGTGAACAAGCTCGAGAGCGCCCGGCGGATCTTCGCCGAGCAGGTCGACCAGGCGGCGCTGCTGGCCGCCATCGACGTGTCGGCGTCGGAGGTGCGGACACCACTGATGTTCGAGTACCAGCTGATGGAGCGGGCGCGGGCGATGAGGAAGCACATCGTGCTGCCGGAGAGCACCGACGACCGGATCCTCGAGGCAGCGGCGATCCTGCTCCGGCGCGGCGTGGCCGACCTGACCCTGCTCGGCGAGGAGACCAAGGTCCGGGCGCGGGCGTCGAGCCTCGGGCTCGACCTGGACCAAGCTGGTGTGGTGTCGCCCTTCGATCCCGAGCTGCGGGAACGGTTCGCCGCAACATACGCCGAAGCCCGGGCGCACAAGGGGATGACGCTCGAGAAGGCCCGGGAGGTGATCACCGACATCTCCTACTTCGGCACCATGATGGTTCACCTGGGGCTGGCCGACGGGATGGTCTCCGGGGCGGTGAACACCACCGCGCACACCATCCGGCCGGCGCTGGAGTTCGTGAAGACCAAGCCGGGGGTGGACACCGTGTCGAGCGTGTTCCTGATGTGCCTGGCCGACCGGGTGCTGGTCTACGGCGACTGCGCGGTGATCCCGGAGCCGACCACCGACCAGCTGGCCGACATCGCGATCTCCTCGGCGGAGACGGCCAGGCAGTTCGGAATCGAGCCGCGGGTGGCGATGCTGTCCTACTCGACGGGGACGTCGGGCTCCGGGGCTGAGGTGGAGAAGGTGCGCGCGGCGACGGCCCTGGTGGCCGAGCGGGCCCCCGACCTGGCGCTGGAGGGCCCGATCCAGTACGACGCGGCGATCGACCCCGGCGTGGCCCGGACCAAGCTGCCGGACTCGGTGGTGGCCGGGCGGGCGACGGTGTTCATCTTTCCCGACCTGAACACCGGCAACAACACCTACAAAGCGGTGCAGCGCAGCGCCCACGCCGTAGCCATCGGGCCGGTGCTGCAGGGGCTGAAGAAGCCGGTGAACGACCTGTCACGCGGGGCCTTGGTCGACGACATCGTGAACACCGTCGCCATCACGGCGGTGCAGGCGCAGGGGGTGGCGGGCCCGTGAGGGAGAAAACTCCACCAATGGCGAGTTATCACCGCCGCCGTCGCGTAATCGGGTCGAAAACTCGCCATTGGTGGAGTTTTCCCCTCAGCAGGAGGGCGTCATGACCGAGGAGTTGCGCCCGGATCCGGTCGACGGGCCGGTCTTGGTGCTCAACGCCGGGTCCTCGTCGCTGAAATACCAGCTCCTGGTGCCGGAGAGCGGCGAGGTGCTGGCCAAGGGTCTGGTGGAGCGGATCGGCGAGCCCGGCGGGGCGGCTGACCACACCGCGGCGATGGCCGAGATGGCCGCGGCGTTGGCCGACGCCGGCGTCGACCTGGCCGCCGCCGGGCTGCGGGCGGTCGGCCATCGGGTCGTGCACGGAGGTCCGGACTTCTCCGACCCGGTGATCATCACCGACGCAGTGGTCGCCGAGATTTCCGACCTCATCCCGCTCGCCCCGCTGCACAACCCGGGAGCCGTCGCGGGCCTCCAGGCGGCTCGGGCGCAGTTCGACGTCCCGCACGTGGCGGTGTTCGACACGGCGTTCTTCGCCACCCTGCCGCCGGCGGCGGCGACGTACGCGATCCCGGCCGACCTGGCGCGTACGCACCGGATCCGTCGGTACGGCTTCCACGGCACCTCGCATCGGTTCGTCTCCACGGCGGCCGCCGACCTGGTCGGTCGGCCAGGGGCCGAGCTGAACCAGATCGTCCTGCACCTGGGCAACGGCTGCTCCGCCTCGGCCGTACGCGGTGGCGTGGCGATCGAGACCTCCATGGGCCTGACGCCGCTGCAGGGGCTGGTCATGGGCACGCGGTCTGGTGATGTGGATCCAGGGCTGCACACCTTCCTGCACAACGAGCTCGGCCTCTCCATCGGTGACATCGACAACCTGCTGAACAAGCAGTCCGGGCTCAAGGGCCTGGCCGGGGTCAACGACTTCCGCGAGCTGGAGTCCCGGCGCGCGGCCGGCGACCCGTCGGCCCACCTGGCGTTCGAGGTGTACGTGCATCGGCTGAAGCAC
>DASQUF010000009.1:0-3468 GCA_035641435.1 Propionibacteriaceae bacterium
CCGCCGTAGAGAGCGGCGGAAGCTGTCGCTGACCGACTCCCGCTCGAGCCGCTCCTCGGCCCTGCTGGAGGAGGCCAGGTGGTACGGCACCGAGGTCACCATCACCCCGGGGGTGAACAGCAGCCGGCCCTTCAGCCGCAGGGCACTCTGGTTGTGCAGGATCTGCTCCCACCAGTGGCCGACCACGTATTCGGGGATGTACACCGTGACCACGTCCCGCGGGCTCTCGCTGCGGAGGTTGCGGACGTAGTCGATGATCGGGTTGGTCACCTCCCGGTAGGGCGAGGCGACGACCTTGAGCGGGATGCCGAGGTCGGACTCCTCCCAGGTCCTGACCAGCCGAGCGGTCTCGTCTCGGTCCACATCGACAGTCAAGGCCTCCAGCGTGCTCGGCCGCGCGGCCTTGGCGAAGGCGAGCGCCCGCAGAGTCGGCTTGTGCAGCTTGCTGACCAGGACTACGGCCCGGACCCGGCTGGGCAGGGTGCGGTCCTCACCCTCGACCAGGGCGGTCTCCCGGGCGACGGACTCGTAGTGCCGCCGAATCAACCGCATCAGGACGAACAGCACGGCCATGGCGATGATTGCGATGTACGCGCCCTGGGTGAACTTGGCCAGCAGCACGATGACCAGCACGGTGCCGGTCATGGTCAGGCCGATGCCGTTGATCACCCGTGACCGCTGCATCCGGCCGCGCACCGCCGGGTTGGTCTCGGTCCGCAGGTGACGGGTCCAGTGCCGCAGCATACCGGCCTGGCTGACCGTGAAGGACACGAACACCCCGACCACGTACAGCTGGATCAACGCGGTGACGTCGGCTTGGAAGGCCACGATCAGCACGATCGCCGCGATGGCCAGCACGATGATCCCGTTGCTGTAGGCGAGCCGATCGCCGCGGGTGTGCAGCTGCCGAGGCAGGAACCCGTCCCGGGCCAGGATCGATCCCAGCACCGGGAACCCGTTGAAGGCGGTGTTGGCCGCCAGGAACAGGATCAGCATGGTGGCGATGACGACGAAGTAGAAGCCAGGCGGGAAGCCCGCGAACACCGTCCGGGCCAGCTGGCCGATGGCGGTCTCCTCGATGACCTCGACCCGCTCGCCGTTCAGGGTGTAGTGCGAGTGGCCCGCATCGATCAGCTTCAGGCCGGTCAGGTTGGCCAGGACCACCACCCCGAGCAGCATGGTGACCGAGATGGTGCCGAGCAGCAGGAGGGTGGTGGCCGCGTTGCGGCTCTTCGGCTTTCGGAACGCCGGCACCCCGTTCGAGATGGCCTCCACCCCGGTTAGCGCGGCGCAGCCGGAGGAGAACGTGCGGGCCAGCAGGAACACCATGGCCAGGCCGGTGAAGTCGGCGTAGTCCGGGTCGGCCTCAATCCCGTACTGGGCGCTGTGGGCCTGGACGTCCTGGCCGAGCACCAGGATCCGGAACAGACCCCAGCCGATCATGGCCAGGACGCCGATCATGAAGCAGTAAGTCGGGATGGCGAAGAACGTGCCCGACTCGCGCACGCCGCGCAGGTTCAGCGCCATCAGCACCAGCACCGCGATCGAGGCCACCCAGGCTTCGTTGCCGTCGATGAACGGCATCAGCGACTTCGCGTTGTGCACGCCGGAGGAGATGGACACGGCCACGGTGAGCACGTAGTCCACCAGCAGGGCGCTGGCCACCGTCAGCCCGGCCTGGGGGCCGAGGTTGACCGTCGCGACCTCGTAGTCACCGCCCCCGGAGGGGTAGGCGTGGACGTTCTGCCGGTACGAGGCGACCACCACCAGCATCACCACCGCGACCAGGATCGCGATCTTCCAGGAGAACGCGTACGCGGTCAACCCGGCCAGGCTGAGGGTCAGCAGGATCTCGTCCGGGGCGTACGCCACCGAGGACAGCGCGTCGGAGGCGAACACCGGCAGGGCGATCCGCTTCGGCAGCAGCGTCTCCCCGAGCTGCGTACTCCGCAGCTTGCGGCCCACCAGCATGCGTTTGCCGATGTCGGAGAGGTTCACCACAGTCGAAAAGCGTAGTGGTCCCGGCCATTCACAGCGGATCCCGCGCGAGGACCCGGTTCACTAGACTTCAGGTGTGCACATCGTGATCATGGGCTGCGGCCGGGTCGGCTCCACGCTGGCCCGCAGCCTGGAGAAGCGCGGGCACACCGTGGCGGTGATCGACATGGAGGTCGACGCGTTCCGCCGTCTCGGTCCGGACTTCGCCGGCAAGACCGTGCGGGGCGTGGGCTTCGACCGTGAGGTGCTGCAGGAGGCCGGCATCGAGCAGGCCGAGGGCTTCGCTGCCGTCTCTTCCGGGGACAACTCAAACATCCTGGCCGCGCGGGTGGTACGGGAGAAGTACAACGTCGAGAACGTGGTGGCCCGGATCTATGACCCGGGCCGGGCCGAGGTCTACGAGCGGCTCGGCATCCCCACCGTGGCTACGGTGCGCTGGGCGTCGGACCAGGTGTTGCGTCGGCTGCTACCGGCGGGGTCGGAGCCGCAGTGGCGTGACCCGTCCGGGTCGGTGCGGCTGATGGAGGTGCACGTCGACCGGTCCTGGGTGGGCCGGACCGTGGAGCAGATCGAGGAGGCGACCGGGGCCCGAGTTCCATTCGTGTTCCGGATGGGCAGCGGGATGGTGCCGAAGGTGAGCACGATCTTCCAGGACGGGGACCTGCTGTACGCCGCGGTGCTGGACCGTGAGCTGGCCCGAGTCGAGGCCGTCCTGGCCGACCCGCCGCGACCACAGTGATGCGAGTTGGAGGAGTTCGATGCGGGTAGCCATCGCCGGGGCCGGCAACGTCGGTCGGTCCATCGCCGCCGAGCTTGTGGAGAACGGTCACCAGGTGCTGCTGATCGACAAGGACCCCCACGCCGTCAAGGCCGAGAGTCTGGACCAAGCCGAATGGCTGCTGGCCGATGCGTGTGAGCTGTCCTCACTGGAGGAGGCCGGGTTGGACAGCTGCGACGTGGCGATCGCCGCGACCGGCGACGACAAGGCCAACCTGGTGATGTCACTGCTGGCCAAGACCGAGTTCGGCGTACCGCGTACGGTCGGGCGGGTCAACCACCCCAAGAACGAGTGGATGTTCAACGAGGTCTGGGGCGTCGATGTCGCGGTGTCCACACCGCGGCTGATGTCCGCCCTGGTCGAGGAGGCGGTCACCGTCGGCGACCTGGTGCGGCTGCTGACCTTCCACGAGGGGGCGACCAACCTGGTGGAGATGACCCTGCCGGCCAGCAGCCCGACGGTCGGCCATCGGATCGGCGACCTGACCTGGCCCGGCGACGTGGTGCTGGTGGCAGTCATCCGTGACGGCCACGCCCGGCCGCCGGACTCCGACGGCTCGCTGGAGGCAGGCGACGAGCTGCTGTTCGTCACCGCCCAGGACTACGAGAAGGAGCTGGCCGAGATGCTGAGCCCCCGCGGGGGCTCGATCGCGGTGGCCCGGACCGCCACCACACCGCGCCTTCAGTCGCTCT
>DASQUF010000010.1:0-2030 GCA_035641435.1 Propionibacteriaceae bacterium
CGCCACGACGACCTGCACCGGGCCGTGCTCCGCGTCGGCGGCGGCCGGGTGGGCCAGCCGGCGCAGGACGGCCAGCCGGCGGCCCACGGTGTCGCTGCGCGGGCTGAGCCGCTCGTGCGGCAGCGTCTCCCAGGCCGGGTAGTAGACCACGTCTTCCCGCGGCAGCAGGCACTCCAGCGCGGCGGTCAGCTCCTCGGCCTCCCGGTAGGTCGAGGTGACCACCAGCACGGGCCGGCCGGCCCCACCGCGCTCGGCAGAGGTGGCCATCGCGGCGGCGATCAGCGGACGCATCGGCGGCGGCGCGGTCAGGTCCAGCGCCGCCGGACGTGACTCGCGCGCGTTGGCGAGGGTGGCGGAAAGAGTGGGTTCGGTGCAGAAGAGGTCGACGAGTCCCGAAAGGCTCACCGAGCCAAGGTACTCGGCTGGTCCAGACCTCCGGGGCCCATCGCGGTTGGCGGGTTTCCGGGCATTTCTCGCACCGAACTGCCCCCGGATCCTGCCAACCGGAACTGTCGACCGGCTCAGGAGTTGAAGAGGTTCTGGGTGCGTTCGAGGCCGACGCTCACCAGGGACTCGACGGCGTCGGCCGCCCGGTCCACTTCCAGCGCGACCAACTCGCGGGCGCCGCCCGGGAAGTTGCTGAGCAGGAAGTCGGCCGGGTCCTGGCGGCCCGGCGGCCGACCCACGCCGACCCGCACCCGGTAGAAGTCACCGGCCCCGCCGAGCGAGGCGCGGATCGACCGGAGCCCGTTGTGTCCGTTGTCGCCGCCGCCGCGCTTGACCCGGAGCTGCCCCGGATCGATGTCCAGCTCGTCATGGACCACGACCATCCGGTCCAGATTGAGCTTGTAGTAGGCCAGCAGCCGGGACACCGAGCCGCCAGTGTCGTTCATGAAGGTCCGCGACTTGGCCAGCACGATCCGGGGCGAGTCCGCACCCGGGTCACCGAGCCGACCCTCGGCCACCTCGGCCCTGATCCCGCGCAGCGGCGTGAAGCGTGACGACAGGCGACCAGCCAGCTCCTCGACCACGCGGTAGCCGACGTTGTGCCGGTGTCCTGCGTACGCCGGTCCCGGGTTGCCCAGGCCGACGACCAGCCAGGGCGCGATCGGCTCAGGCGTTGGCGGGCTCCGGCTGCGGCTCCGCCGCGGCCGCGCTGGAGTCGTCCGCAGCCTCGGGCTCGGACAGCGTCGGCTCGATACCGGCCTCGGCCTCCGCCTCGGCCAGCTCGGCCTCGATGGCCTCGGCGCTCGGCGCGGCGGTGATGTTGACGATCAGGGTCTCCGGGTCCAGGCCCAGGCTCGCGCCATCGGGCAGGTGCAGGTCACGAGCCAGGATCTGAGTGCCGGCCGGCAACCCTTCGACGGAGACCACGATCTGCTCCGGAAGGTGGGTTGCCTCGGCCTCGATAGGCAGGCTGTTGTGGTCGACCACGACCAAGGTGTCGTCCCCGGCCTCGCCTTCGAGCTGGATGGCGATGTCGACGGTGACCTTCTCGCCCCGGCGCACCAGCACCAGGTCGACGTGGTCGATCGTGTGCTTGAGCGGGTCGCGCTGGACCTGCTTCGGCAGCGCCAGCTGCGACTGACCGTTGACGTCGATCGACAGCAGCGCATTCGCCGTGCGCAGCGCGAGCAGCGTGTCGTGACCGGGCAGTGAGATGTGGACCGGATCGGTGCCGTGGCCGTACAGCACGGCGGGGACCTTGTGGGCGCGACGGAGCCGGCGGGCAGCGCCCTTGCCGAACTCTGTACGCAGTTCGGCGGTGAGCTTGACCTCGGGCACGAACGGAACTCCTCGAACTCATGTGGGGATGGGGCTACGGGCTGCGACCCCGGGAAGGCAGGCCGGACGCATCCAAACCTAGTCGATCACGGTCAGAACTGACCCTCGCCGAGGCAACCGGACAACCCTAGCCGACACATCCATATGCCGCCACACGGCCTCGGCAAGTTGGTCAGGGTCGTCGCGCGACCGGGGCACGCACTCACGGGAGCGGGTCCGGGCGGCGGTATGCCGCCGGAGCGTGG
>DASQUF010000011.1:0-5290 GCA_035641435.1 Propionibacteriaceae bacterium
TGACTGCCCGCAGCAGACCGCGACCGCGGACGCCGGTCACGGTCGGATGGTGGAGGCGCAAGACCGCGTCGGCCAGGTGGTCGCCCAGCTCGCTGGCCCGCTCCAGCAGTCCGTCCCGCTCGATCACCGCGATCACCGCGAGCCCGGCGATGGCCGCCACCGGGTTGCCACCGAACGTGCTGCCGTGACTGCCCGGACCCAGCAGGGTTGCGGCCCGACCGTTGGCGATACAGGCGCCGACCGGAAACCCGTTGCCCAGGCCTTTGGCCACGGTGACCAGGTCGGCGGTGACCCCCTCGGCCACGTGGACCAGCCAGCAGCCGGCCCGACCCATCCCGGTCTGCACCTCGTCCATCCAGAGCAATGCACCGGAGGCGTCGCAGAGCTCGCGGGCTCGGGCCAGGTAGCCGACCGGCGGCACGACCACACCGTTCTCACCCTGGATCGGCTCCAGCACCACGGCCGCCACGGTGTCGTCCACGGCGGCGGCCAGGGCGCCCGCGTCGCCGTAGGGCACGAAGGTGACCTCGCCCGGCAGCGGCTCGAAGGGGAGGCGGTACTTCGGGTTGTGGGTGATCGCCAGCGCGCCCAGCGACCGGCCGTGGAAGGCACCCTCGGCCGCCACGATCCTCGTCCGGCCGGTCATCCGGGTGATCTTGAAAGCCGCCTCGTTGGCCTCGGTGCCGGAGTTGGTGAAGAACACCTTGGGGTCCACCCCTGAGGTCATGGCGCCGAGCCGGCCGGCCAAGGCGACCTGGGCCGGGGTGGCGAAGAAGTTCGACACGTGGCCAAGGGTGGCGATCTGGCCGGTGATCGCGGCCAGCACGGTGGGGTGGGCGTGACCGAGCGCGTTGACCGCCAGGCCAGACAACAGGTCGAGGTAGCGCCGGCCGTCGGCGTCCCAGACATGGCAGCCCTCGCCGCGGACGAAGACCCGCTTGGGCGGGCCGAAGGTGTTCATCACCGAGTCTCTGTACGCCGTCAGCACCGGTCCGGACGGGGTCGGCGGGCCGGCGAGCTCCCGGCTCAGCAGGGCCGGCTCCCCGCTCACCACTGGAACTCCCCGTTGGCGTACTCGTGCGACGGGATCGGTTCGTGTGCGGAGAACACCCGACTGCCCAGCCGGACCAGCCCGTCCTGGGTGACCATGGTGCCGATCCCGGCGTTGGTGAAGATCTCCAGCAGCAGCGCGTGCGGCACCCGACCGTCGGTGACCGTGGCGCGGGTCAGGCCGCCCTCGACGGCGCGCAGGCACGCCTCCATCTTGGGCAGCATCCCCGACTCCAGGCTGGGCATCAGGGCCCGCAGGTCGCTGGCGGAGAGCTCGGAGATCGCCTCGGTGCTGTTCGGCCAGTCCCGGTACAGGCCCTCGACGTCGGTCAGTACGACCAGCCGCTCCGCCTTCAGGGCGACAGCGAGCGCGGCGGCCGCGGTGTCGGCGTTGACGTTGTGCACCACGCCGTCGAGGTCGGGGGCGATGCTGGCCACCACGGGGACGCGCCCGGCGGCGATCAGCCCCTGGACCGCCTCGGTGCGCACGGTGGTCACGTCACCGACCAGCCCGAGGTCCACCTCCTGCCCGTCCACCAGCGCTCCCCGCCGGGTGGCGGTGAACAACCCGCCGTCTTCCCCGGACATGCCGACCGCCAGCGTGCTGTAGCGGTTGATCAGCCCGACCAGGTCCCGACCGACCTGTCCGACCAGAACCATCCGGACGACCTCCATCGCCTCGGGGCTCGTCACCCGGAACCCGCCGCGGAACTCCGAGGGGATGTTCAGCCGGGCGAGCATCTGCGAGATCTGCGGACCGCCGCCGTGGACGACCACCGGGTGCACGCCGCACCGCTTCATGAACACGATGTCGGAGGCGAAGGCCTGCTTGAGCTCCTCGTCGACCATCGCGTTGCCGCCGTACTTGATCACCACCGTCTTGCCGGCGTAGGTCTCCAGCCAGGGCAGCGCCTCGGTGAGGATGGAGGCCTTCTCGACCAGGGACAGCTTGTCTTTTCCAGTGGGTTCAAGGGGGGTCGTCCCACCTTGCGTACTAATCGGGTACTTGGCCGCTGCTGTCACGTCGAGTACTCCGCGTTTTCTTTGACGTAGTCATACGTCAGGTCATTGGTCCAGATAGTGGCGCCATGCCTGCCGTTGCGCAGGTTGACCTCGACGGTGACCGCCCGCCCGCTCAAATCGACCAGATCCCGCGGGTCGGCGGCCGCCCCGTCGCGGCACACCTGCACGCCATTGAGGCTGATGTCGATCCGGTCCGGCTCGAAGCCGGCGCCAGTCGTGCCGATGGCCGCGAGCACCCGGCCCCAGTTGGGGTCACCGCCGAAGATCGCGCACTTGAACAGGTTGCTCCGGGCGATGGCCCGACCGACCTCGACCGCGTCGTCCTCCGATGCGGCGTGCTGCACCACGATGGCGATGTCGTGGGCCGCTCCCTCGGCGTCGTGCAGCAGCTGGAGAGCCAGGTCGTGGCAGGTCTCGTGCAGGGCCGCGTCGAAGTCGGCCGGGGTGGGGCGTACGCCGGATGCCCCACTGCTCATCAGGATCACCGTGTCGTTGGTCGACATGCAGCCGTCGCTGTCCACCCGGTCGAAGGTCGTCCGGCAGGCCTCAGCCAGCTGTCCGGGCAGCAGGCTTGGGTCCACGACCGCGTCCGTGGTCAGCACCACCAGCATCGTGGCCAGTCCTGGTGCCAGCATGCCGGCACCCTTGGCCATCCCGCCGACCGACCAACCCTCGTCGGCGTAGCGGGCCTGCTTGGCATGAGTGTCGGTGGTCATGATCGCCTCCGCCGCGGCCGGACCGCCGGTGGGACTGAGCTGCGGAGCCAGGTCCGCGATTCCCGCCGCGACCTTGTCCATCGGCAGCCGGAGGCCGATCAGGCCGGTCGAGCAGACGGCGACGTCAATCGCGCCGACGTCGGGCAACGCCTCGGCCACCAGCTCGGCAGTCCGGTGGGTGTCGGCGAACCCCTCGGGACCGGTGCAGGCATTCGCTCCGCCGGAGTTCAGGACAACCGCCTTGAGCCGGCCGTCCGCCAGCACCTGCTGCGACCACACGACAGGGGCCGCCTTGACCCGGTTGGTCGTGAAGACGCCGGCTGCGGTGAACTCGGGCCCGGTATTGACCACGAGGGCCAGATCGCTTCGGCCATTGGACTTCAGACCCGCGGACACGCCGCCGGCCCGGAAACCAGCCGCGGCTGTGACGCTCACGGAGCCACCCCCACCAGAGGCAGACCAGTGGTCTCGGGGAAGCCGAGGGCAAGGTTCATGCACTGAACTGCTCCGCCGGCGGTGCCCTTGGTCAAGTTGTCCAGGGCGGCGACGGCAACCAGCCGGCCAGCGGCCCGATCGACAGTCACCTGGATCTGGACCGTGTTCGCGCCGAGCACGGACTGGGTCTGCGGCCACTGGCCCTCAGGCAGAAGGTGTACGAAGGGCTCGTCGGCGTAGGCGGTGGCGTAGGCCGCGTACGCCTGGGCCGCGGTCAGTCCCGGCTCGAGCAGCGGTGTCGTACACGTGGCCAGGATGCCCCGCGACATGGGGACCAGGACCGGCGTGAAGGACACCGATGGCTGTTCCGCGCCGCACGTCCGGAAGTTCTGCAGCAGCTCCGGGGTGTGCCGATGTACGCCGCCCACTCCATACGCGGCGGCCGACCCGATCAGCTCGGATCCCAGCAAGTGCGGCTTGAGGGCCCGCCCGGCTCCGGACGGCCCGCTGGCCGCCACGATGACCGTGTCGTGGGCGTCGGTGAGGCCCTCGGTGATCGCGGGCAGCAGGGCCAGGGTGGCCGTGGTCGGGTAACAGCCGGGAACCGCAATCGTCCGGGCGCCCGACAGCTTGTCCCGCTGGCCCGGCAGCTCCGGCAAGCCGTAGGGCCAGGTGCCGGCATGCTCCGAGCCGTAGAACTCCTGCCACGCCGCGGCATCCTCTAGTCGGAAGTCCGCCCCGCAGTCGATCACCACGGTGTCCGGGTGCAGCTGAGCGGCCAGCGCCGCGGAGGCACCGTGCGGCAGAGCGAGAAAGACGACGTCGTGGCCGGCCAAGATCTCCGGCGTGGTGTCGGCCACCACGCGGTCGACCAGCGGCATCAGCTGGGGCTGCTGTTCCCCTAGCCGCTTCCCAGCACTGGCTCCACCCGTGACGGCGCCGACCTCGACGTCAGGATGGGCGAGCAGCAGCCGGAGCAGCTCTCCACCTGCGTAACCGGTTGCGCCGGCCACGGCCGCCCGAACACTCACCTGCATAAGCATGCAGGAAGTAGTAACAGTATGCAAATGTCCGTCTATGCCGGGTGCGAGCCGGCCGCTCAGCCTCCCGGGCTAGTTTGCTTCCTGTGCCTTATGTCGCTGCTCCAGACCGCTACTCGAGCCAGCCCTACCGCCGCTGCGGTCGCAGCGGCCTGAAACTGCCGGCCATCTCACTGGGCTTCTGGCACAACTTCGGTGACGACAAGCCGCTGGAGAACCAGCGGGCGGTTATGCGGCGGGCGTTCGACCTCGGCGTCACCCACTTCGACCTGGCCAACAACTACGGGCCCCCCTATGGCTCGGCGGAGTCGAATGTGGGCCGGATCCTGGCCGAGGACTTCGCCGGCTATCGCGATGAACTGGTGGTCTCGACCAAGGCCGGCTGGGACATGTGGCCCGGGCCCTACGGTGACCTCGGGTCGAGGAAGTACCTGACCGCCAGTCTGGACGCGTCGCTGAATCGGCTGGGGCTTGAGTACGTGGACATCTTCTACCACCACCGGCCCGATCCCGAGACCCCGATCGAGGAGACCATGGGTGCTCTGGACGCGGCGGTGCGGGCCGGCAAGGCCCTCTACGTCGGGGTGTCGTCCTACTCCCCCACCCACACGGCCCGCGCCGCCGCAATCCTGCGCGAGCTCGGCACACCGCTGCTGATCCATCAGCCCTCGTACTCGATGTTCAACCGCTGGATCGAGCCGGAGCTGCTCGACGTGCTCGAGCGGGAGGGCATCGGCTGCATCGCCTTCACCGCGCTCGCTCAGGGAATGCTCACGGACCGGTACCTGGGCGGCGTACCCGCTGACTCGCGTGCGGCGCAGGGCAAGTCCCTCGAGCCCGACTCGATCGAGGCGAACCTCGGCAAGATTCGGGCGCTGAACGAGATCGCCGCCGACCGCGGGCAGAGCCTGGCCCAGCTGGCACTCGCCTGGGTGCTGCGCGACGCCCGGGTCACCTCGACACTCATCGGCGCCAGCAGCGTGCAGCAGATCGAGGACAACGTTGCGGCGGTGCAACGCCTCGACT
>DASQUF010000012.1:0-5685 GCA_035641435.1 Propionibacteriaceae bacterium
GATCGCGCTGACGGAGCACCTGCGTGGCCGGTTCGCCGAGGACAAGATCTACCTCCTCGGCGAGTCGTGGGGCTCGACCCTCGGCGTGCTGGCGGTCCAGCAACGCCCTGAGCTGTTTCACGCCTATATCGGTTCCGGCCAGATGGTCAGCCAGCGGGTGACCGACCAGATCATCTGGCGCGACCTGCTGGCCTACGCCGACCGCACCGGCAACGGCGAGCTGTACGACCAGGTCCTGACTCTGGGCGAGCCGCCGTACCGCGACGCGCCGTGGGCCAACAGCCTGATCATGGGCTACTACGGCCTGCTGGAGTGGCCGTACTCGCCGCCGGCCGCCTACGTCGCACGAGGTGAGGCGTCCGGCGTCGGCCAGTTCGGCTGTTCGGCAGCGAGTACAGCTTCGTGGAGAACGCGAACCTCATCCGCGGCCTGGTCGACATGTTCTCCCTCATGTATCCACAGCTCCAGGAAATCGACTTCAGAACCGACGTCCCCCAGCTCGAAGTGCCGGTCTACGTGCTCGATGGCGCGAACGAGCTGCGCGGGCGGCGCGAGCTGGCCCACGACTGGTTCGAGGGACTGACCGCGCCACACAAGGAGCTGATCACCTACCCAGATGCCGGCCACGCGGTCGCGTTTGAGCAGGCCGACGCCTTCCTGCGGTTAATGAACGAGGAGATCGTGCCCGTCACTTACGGCGCGAGCCACTAAACGAGTCCAGCCAGTTCCACAAGAAGGAGGACTGAAATGTCCAAGCCAACCGTTGTGAAGCTCTTTACGGGCAGCGTCATCGCCGTGGTCGCCGGCATCCTGCTGGCGTTCGGGGCGGTCTGGGCTGCGTACGCGAGCGGCGTCTTCGTCATGAGCGGTCCCGACGTCGTCGGCATCGAACCGACCCCGTTCGCCTGGACGATGGTCGGGCTCGCCGTCCTGGCCGCCCTGGCGATCATCGGCGGCCTCATCGGTGGTCTGGTGTCGTGGATCGGCGCGCTTCTGAACACGGCGCAGGTCGAGGACAAGACGTGGTTCGTCCTGCTCCTTGTTCTGGGCCTGTTCAGCTTCGGGCTGGTGGCGATGATCGCGTACGCCATCGCCGGCCCAGATGGCACACGGCGCGTGGTGACTCCGGCAGTCCACGCCGCCGCCTAACCGATCGATGCGGCCCTATCGGCGGCTCCGCCGCCAGTCCCGCGCCAGGCGACCCACTCTCCCGGAGGGCGGGTCGCCTTGGTTATACCTTGTCCCCGACAGGAGGGGCCGGACGGCTGCCGGTTGGTGACCTTCGGCCCTCGCGTTGCTGTGGTGCGGCAGTCAGGCTCGGCACATGAACCTTCCCCTTTGGCTCCTGGCCGCCGCGGCGACGGCATTGATCGCTACCGTCGCCTACCTTCGCCTCTTCCGACCCTGGCAGCTCCGCTGGGGGGCAACCGCCCCCGAGGTCGGCCGGACACTGCCGGGCGACGAGGTGGTGCCGAACCCCACCTTCAACGCGACGCGCGCGATCACCATCGCTGCGCGACCGGATCAGATCTGGCCCTGGCTGCTGCAGGTCGGCGTGAAGCGGGCGGGCTGGTACTCGTACGACCGCCTCGACAACTTCGGTCGCCCCAGCGCGCGCGAGATCATCCCAGCATTCCAGGACGTGGCCGTCGGCGACGTGGTGGCCATGAGCCCCGACGGGCTCCAGGGCATCCATGTCCTGGCCCTCGATCTGCCGCGCTCGATGATGTGGGGCACCCTGCCCGACACGACCTGGCTGTGGGTCTGTGAGCCGCGGCCGGACGGCACGACCCGCCTCATCACTCGCATCCGCAAGCGCTATCGCTGGCTGTCGCCATCGATCGCGTTCTCCCTGCTGATCGAGTTCGCCGACATTTGGATGATCCGCCGGATGCTCCTCAACCTGCGGGATCGGGCGGAAGACCTGGGCCGGGCCGAAGCCGGCGTCGCGCCGGAAGGGGTCGCGGTCGCCGCGATCACCCGGTCACCGTGACCGCGGAGACGCTTGCACGCGCCGACGCTGCCCGACCGCCGATGAGCCGGAGAGCCTTCCTCAAGCGCGTGGGCATCGGTGCAGGTGCCATCACCGTGGTCGCCGGCGGCGGGCTGGCGTGGCGAGTGGTCGACCAAGGGGTGCTGACGCCGGGATCCGGCCCCGCCTACCAGGCGTGGAGCGCGAAGCTGACCGGCGACGGCCCGCTGTCGCTCGTGCGGGCGGCGATCCTGGCCGCCAACGCCCACGACACGCAGCCGTGGGCCTTCCGCATCGCTGCGGACCGCATCGACCTGTTCGCTGACCGGACGCGCACGCTCGGCAGCGTCGACCCGCTGGGTCGGGAGCTGGAGATCTCGCTGGGCTGCGCGCTCGAGAACCTGCTCCTCGCCGCACCGGCCAACGGCTACGAGGCGAGCCTCACGCTGCTGCCCGACGCGGGAGACCCCGATCACGTCGCACGCGTCGAGCTGTCGGCTGCCGCAACCGCCCGCTCGCCGCTGTTCGAGGCCATCCCGCGCCGCCACACCGACCGCTCGGCCTACGACCGCAGCAAGCCGGTGAAGCGCTCCATGCTCGATGGCCTCGCCGGCCTGACCGATGACCCTGCCGTCTCGCTCCTATGGCTGGACGCCGAGCCGGCCAAGGCTCGCTTCGCGGAGCTCACCGTCCAGGCCACTGAGGCGCTCATCGCTGATCCCGATCAGTCCCGTGACGACTTCGCCTGGTACCGCCAGGACTGGTCCGAGATCCAGCGTCGCAAGGACGGCATCACCCTGGACACGGCGGCGCTGGCGGAGCCGACGCGGCTCTTGGTGCGCCTGCTCCCGCCGTCCGATCGCTCGACGCTGCAACGCGGCTGGGTCGACGCCACCCGCGACCGGCACGTGGCCACCGCTGCGGCGTTCGGCCTCATTGCGGTCGGCGATGGCGGCGATCCGGTCCAACGGATCGCCGCTGGGCGTCTCTTCCAGCGGGTTCACCTCACGGCGACGCTCAACGGGTTGGCGATCCAGCCACTCAACCAAATCTTCGAGCGGCTCGACCGCGAAGCATCAGCCGGACTTGGCTCGACCTTCGCTCCGGCAATGGCCGAGCTGGTGCCCGCCGGCGACCAGATCGTCACCGCCTTCCGGATCGGCCACCCGACCACCACTCCCCACCTCAGTCCCCGCCGACCCGCCGAGGAGGTGCTGATCTCCTAGGCCGAGCGGCGGAACCACGATCCAGAGAGAAGGCAACTGACATGCTCAAGATCATCATCGCCCTGATCCTGGTTTCCCATGGCATCGGGCACAGCATGGGACTGCTCCAGGTGTTCAAGGTCGCCACCGTCAGCCCCCAGTGGCACGGCGATTCCTGGCTGCTCAGCGGGCCGGCCGGATCGACGGTCAGCTCCATCCTGGCCGTTTCGCTCTGGGCCCTGGCCATCGTCGGCTTCGCCGCGCTCGCCGCCGTGGTCATGGGTTGGCTGCCCGAGGCGTGGTGGGTTCCGCTGGCGATCGGCGCCTCGGTCGCCTCCCTGGCCGGACTCTTCCTCTTTCCGGTCGCCTTCCCGCTGTTCAGCACGATCGGCGCCTTCGCGGCCAATGTCGCCGTCCTGGTGGCAGTGCTCTGGTTCCAGTGGGTCCCCAGCGACCTGGCCGTGTGAGGGGACCTGACTGACCGTGAGCCCCATGGCGTCGACCCTATCGCCAGTCCTGGACATCGCAGCGGCGGGGGCCGGCGCCGCATCGGCCGCAGAGAGCGCTACCCACACCAGGCGAGCGGAGTCGCTGGCGGTGTGGAGCATGCTGTTCGTGCGCAGCTGCCTCGCGATCGGTTTCCAGATCCTCGTCGCGGTGGTTGCCTGGCTTGTCGGCTCCGCCGACCCGTGGAGGGCGTCGGCCGACTGGTGGCTGGGCTGGTTCGCATTGGCCAACGTCGCGAATCTGGCCCTCCTGCGCTGGTTGCTCCACCGCGAGGGCCGTCAGCTGCGCGACCTGTACCGGATCAGGCGCCAAGACCTCCGGGCGGACTTGCGGTGGGTGGTGCTGGCGCTCGTGGTGGCCGCGCCGATCGGGTTCCTGCCGAATCTCCTGTTGGGACAGGCACTGTGGGGCAGCGCGCAGGTGGGTCAGGACCTCAGCTTCCGCGCGCTGCCAGTGGCCGCCGCCGTCTCGCTCCTGATGGTGTTCCCGATCGTGCAGGCTGCCGCCGAGCTGCCGACCTACTTCGGCTACGTGATGCCCCGGCTCGCTGCCCGCTACGGCTGGCGTAGCGGCGCACTGGTTCTGGCCGCCGCCGTGCTGTCCACCCAGCACATCGTCCTGCCGTTCCTGTTCGACTGGCGGTTCCTCGTCTGGCGCGGGCTGATGTTCGTTCCGTTCGCGCTGTGGGTGGGTTTCGTCATCTACCGCCGGCCGACCGCGTTGCCGTACCTGGCGGTCGGGCACGGGCTACTCGACGCTTCGCTGCCGGTGATGGTCGTACTTGTCTCCGTGTGACCAAGGCTGCGGCGGTTGGCGTGCCCCTGGCCGGTGGTCATCAGAGGGCGTGCCGATGCGACGGAGCGAAACAGTTAAGCGGTTACGGAGCGCTGTGCTGGCGGAAGGGCCGGATTAAGCCCCTCCGAACAGCTTAGCGAGCACGAAATTCGCCCACGCACATGGCAAGCCAGCCGCACTCTGGTTGTGCGATCGACATATCCTCGAGCTCGCCCGTGTGCCCGATCGCGCCGGCGAGCTGATCGAACTCCCACTGTCCCAAGGACAGCGCAGGGGACGCATCTAGCCAAGCGGCTAACAGCCGCCTGCCGAACGGGCGTCCATGTCCCTGTTTTGCACTGGCATCGGGCCGCTGAGAGTCACGGCGAGAGTCACGTCATCATTGGTCAAGCGCGGTTCGGACAGAGGACTGGCCGCGCAACGTCCTGACAGACAATCAGGGGTCCAGCGCGTGGTCCGATGGCGCAGCGTTGCCCAAGGCGCGTTCGGTCCGGCCGCCGATCCAGTCTGCAACGAGCTCGACATACATCTGCGGCGACTCCAACGGCAGCAGATGACCGACGCCGTCCACGGCCCGGAATTCCCAGGCCGGGTGCAGCTCCATGAGCCCGTCGACGAGGCGGCGCGGGATGAGCCGATCCTGATTGCCCCACACCACCAGCGTCGGGGCCTCGATCCGCTCCAGCTCTGCGCGGACCGTTCCTTCGTCGACGGTCATGGCCGCGAGCGCCGAGACGGCGGCCTGGATGACGCCGTCGATCCGCCACGGCTCGCGGTAGCGCTCGATCTCCTCGCCGATCAGGCTCAGCAGGGCCGGCGAGATGCGGGACGCATCGGTCCCCATGCGGGCCAGGGCTTCGGTCAGCCGCGGATCGGTCGGGTCGGCGCGCCAGCGGCGCCACAGGCCGGTCTTGAGCCGGATGCCGGCCCGCATCGGGATCCGCGCCAGCCGCGGCGCCAGCCCCAGGGCGAGGCGCCAGGCCCACGCGAAGCGCGGCGGATCCGGGTGGCCGGGAAGCGCCGGACCGGTCAGCACCAGGCGCGCCACCCGCCCGGGATGCCGTGCCGCGAAGAGCGCGCTCACCAGCGCGCCCATCGAGTGGCCGTGGAGCACCACTCGCTCGAGGTCGAGGGCCTGGCACAGGTCGCCGAGGAAGCGGGCGCCGTGCTCGGCCCGGCCGGCATGCGGGTCGACCGACCGGGTGC
>DASQUF010000013.1:0-6362 GCA_035641435.1 Propionibacteriaceae bacterium
GACGGAAAGGCGTTGTCGTGCTTGCTTGGTCGTCCAGGCTGGACGGTCCGCGCCGTCCTGAGGTGGAGCGGGGCGGTCAGAGCGAGTCGTCTAGAGCGGGGCGCCGATCCGGCGGATGCGGATCATGTTGGTGTGGCCGGCGACGCCGGGAGGTGAGCCGGCGACGATGACCACGCGCTCGCCCTCGGCGATCCGGCCGGTCTCAACCAGGGCGGCGTCGACCTGGCGGATCATGTCGTCGGTGTGACCGACCATCGGCACCAGGAAGGACTCGACGCCCCAACACAGGGTGAGGGAGGCGCGGGCCTGCTCGGTCGGGGTGAAGGCCAGCACCGGAATCGGCGAGCGGAGCCGGGCCAGCCGCCGGGCCGCGTCGCCGGAGTGGGTGAACGCGACCAGGAACTTCGCCCCGATCCGGGCCCCGATCTCGGCCGCGGCCTTGGTGATCACGCCGCTGGTGGTGTGCGGGTCCCAGTCGATGTCGGTCATCCGTTCCGAACCGTGCACCTCCGTGTTCTCCACGATCCGGGCCATGGTCCGCACCGTCACGACCGGGTACTCCCCCACGCTGGTTTCACCGGACAGCATCACCGCGTCGGTTCCGTCCAGCACCGCGTTGGCCACGTCGGACGCCTCGGCCCGGGTCGGCCGGGGGGCGGAGATCATCGACTCCAGCATCTGGGTGGCCACGATGACCGGTTTGGCCCAGCGGCGCGCCGCAGTGACGATCTGCTTCTGGACCAGCGGCACCTCCTCAAGCGGTAGCTCCACCCCGAGGTCGCCGCGGGCCACCATGAAAGCGTCGAAGGCGTCGATGATCTCGTCCAGGTTCTCGACCGCCTGCGGCTTCTCCAGCTTGGCGATGACCGGAACCCGACGGCCCTCCTCGTCCATCACCTGGTGCACCAGATTGACGTCTTTGGCGCTGCGGACGAAGGACAGCGCGACCATGTCGATCCCGTGGCGCATCGCCCAGCGCAGGTCGTCGGTGTCCTTATCGCTCATCGCGGGCACGCTGACCGCGACGCCCGGCAGGTTGATGCCCTTGTTGTTGCTCACCGGACCGCCGACGACCACCTCGGTGACCACGTCGGTGTCGGAGACCTCGACCGCCCGCAGAGTCAGCCGGCCGTCGTCGATCAAGATCACGTCGCCGGGAGAGACGTCACCGGGCAGACCCTTGTACGTCGTGGAGCACCGCTCGGCCGTGCCCGCGACCTCGTCGGTCGTGATCGCGAACCGGGCGCCCTCGACCAGGGTCTCCCGGCCGGCGGCAAAGCGGCCGAGCCGGATCTTGGGACCCTGCAGGTCGGCCAGCACCCCGATCGGCCGCCCGGCTGCGCGCGCGACCTCGCGTACGTTGCGCAGGTTGGCCTCGTGGTCGGAGTAGTTCCCGTGGCTCATGTTGAGCCGCGCCACGTCCATGCCCGCCGCCACGAGCTCGGCAAGGCGTTCAGGAGACGACGACGCCGGCCCGAGGGTGCAGACAATCTTGGCTCTACGCACAGCTCGACACTAGCGAAGCCGACCTCCTGGCCGGGAGGGAGCCTACGGAGCTTTCTCAGCCGGCCCTGACCAGGTCCAGCGCGTGCTGCAGGTCGTCCGGGTACGGCGAGGTGAACCGCATCTCGTCACCTGAGGTCGGATGGATGAACCCGAGCCCGACGGCGTGCAGCCACTGGCGGACCAGGCCGAGCCGCGCAGCCAGCACCGGGTCGCCCCCGTAGGTCGGGTCGCCGACGCAGGGATGCCGGATCGCGGCCAGGTGCACTCGGATCTGATGGGTCCGCCCGGTCTCCAGCTGGATCGCGAGCAGCGTCGTCCCGACGAACGCCTCGAGCGTGTCGTAGTGGGTCACGCTGGCTCGACCCCCGTCGATGATCGCCATCTTCCAGTCTGAGCCGGGGTGCCGCCCGATCGGCGCGTCGATGGTGCCGGTGAACGGGTCCGGATGACCCTGCACCAGGGCGTGGTAGGTCTTGTCCACCGAACGGGAGCGGAAGGCCCGCTTCAAGATCGTGTACGCGATCTCGCTCTTGGCCACCACCATCAGACCGGACGTCCCCACGTCCAGCCGCTGCACGATGCCTCGACGCTCCGGAACACCGGAGGTGGAGATCCGGAAGCCGGCGCCGGCCAGGTGTGACAGGACGTCCGGGCCGTCCCAGCCCAGGCTCGGATGGGCGGCCACGCCCACGGGCTTGTCGACCACCACGATGTCCGCGTCGTCGTGAACGATCCGGACGCCGGCGACCGTCTGCGGGACCACGGCCGCGGCCGGCCGGTCCTCCAGCTCCACCTCGAGCATCGCCCCCGAGCGGACCCGGTCCGACTTGATCACCGTCGTCCCGTCGAGTCGGACCCGCCCGTGGTTGATCAGCTCGCCGGCCCAGGTCCGGCTCAGACCGAGCATCCGGGCGATGGCCGCGTCGACCCGTTCGCCGTGCAACCCGTCGGGGATCAGCACGACCTTGGCCTCAACCACGAACGGCCCGGGACCCATCCAGCCCAACGTTGCGGACCACAGCCAGCACCATGATCAGGATCGCTGCGGCGGAGATGCACATGTCGGCGACGTTGAAGATCGGCCAGTACGGCAGCTCGAGGAAGTCGACCACGTGGCCCCGGAACGGCCCCGGCGCGCGGAACAGCCGGTCGGTCAGGTTTCCGCCAACGCCGGCACACAGCAGGCCCAGCGCCACAGCCCAGCCGGGGTGTCGCAGCTGGGGCACCAACCGGATGACGACGAACGCGAGCACGAGCACCGCCACCACGGCGAAGACGTAGGTGAACTGCGCCCCCTGGCTGAACGCGGCACCCGGGTTGCGGATCAGCCGCAAGGTGAGCAGACCGCCGAGCAGCCGGATCGGCTCGACCGGGTCGAGCCGGCTGACCGCGATGATCTTGGTCGAGATGTCGAGGGCCAGGCCGGCCAGGGCGACCGAGGCCCAGACCAGCCGGTACGTCAACGGCGAGCGGACCGCTGTCGCACCGACCTCAGCGGCTACCGCCGTTCCTCGCGCTGTTTGCACGTGACGCACAGCGTGGCTCGCGGGAACGCCTGCAGCCGACCCTTGCCGATGGGCTGACCGCAGTTGTCGCAGCTGCCGTAGGTGCCGAGCTCGATGTGCCGCAACGCCAGCCGCGACTGGTCCAGCATCTCCCGCGCATTGTTCGCCAGCGACATCTCGGCGTCGCGCTCGAAGTTGGCCGAGCCCACGTCGGCCGGGTCCCGACCCGCGCCCTCGCTGCCGTCGCGGAGCAGGCCGACCAGCTCGGCGGTCGAGATCTCGATCTGGCTCTCGAAGCGGGCGATGTCCTCAGTCAGCGCGGCCTTGACCTCGTCGAGCTCGTCGGAGGTCCACGGGTCCTCGCCCGGCCGGACCGGCAGCGTCGAGATGTCGACCGGCTTGGCGGGCTTCTCGGCGTGCTCCACGGGCACCGCATGGACGTTGGGTGCGGCCTCGGCGGGCACCTTTCGCACCGTCGCCGGGTGATCACCGTTCTCGGCGGTGGAAGCCTCCGTACTGGCCTTGGCGGTCGTCATTGGCTCCCCATTTCTGCGCACGAGAGTGTTGGACACCGGAGTGTGTCGCAGAGACAGTAGGCGGCCAGTGGTCAATCTTCAAATGACCGCGCGGAAGACGCCGAAATTCCTGCCAGGGAAGGTGAAAGACCGCCTCGTCGGGTCAGCGCTGGTCGCCGAGCAGCGCGTCCAGTCGGGGCGTGTTGCTGGACGGGGCGCCGCCGCCGCCGAGCGTCGGAGCTTCGTCCCGCTCGGCCGGATGGGCGCCGTCGTGCTGCTCACCATTGCCCGACCCGTTGGTGCTGACCTCCGGCCGCAGGTCGCGGACCACATCCGGCGCGTCGGCCGGCTCGGCCCGCCCGGACTCGAGCGACTCGATCTGGCTGCGCAGGTGGTTGGTCAGGTTCGCCCGGTACGCGGCCTCGAAGTTGCGCAGCGCCGCCACCGCGGCGGCGAGGTCTTCCCGCTGCCGGTCCAGGTCGCCGAACATCTCCCCGCGCCGGCCCTCGATCTCGCGGTCCAGCTTCTCGGCCCGGCTGAGGGCGTCGGCCTGCACCCGCTCGGCGTTGACCCGGGCCTCGGACTCCACCCGCTCCGCCCGCGTACGCGCGTCGGTGGTCACCTGATGCGCGGTCCGGTTGGCCTCCTCGCGGATCCGGTTGGCGTCCTCGGTGGCCTCGGCCACCAGGCGCTCGGCCTGCTCGGTGGACATCTCGACCAGGCGCACGACCGCCGCGCTGGCGTCCTTGCCGGTGGTGACGACGATCGTGCCGGTGTCACCGGCGCGCGGCTGCTGCGGCGCCTGCTGCGGCGGGGCCTGCACCGCCGGAGTGGGCGGGGCCGCCGCTGGGGCCGGGGGCGAGGCCTTGAGGGACTCCACCTGCCGCTTGAGGTTGACGTTCTCCTCGATCAGCTGGGCGAAGCTCTCCTCGACCTCGTCGACGAACTCGTCGACCTCCAGGACCTCGTACCCCGACTTGCGGGCCATCCGGAAACGCTTGTTGCGCACATCGTCCAGCGACAGCGTCATCAATTCACCTCGATATGTCAGCGGAGCTGGTGGTGTGAGCCTAACCGACGGCCCATCCGAACTACCGTACCCAATTGTCTTGACCAGCACACCTCGTCCGGCGAGCCAGCCTACCTCTCGAACCGGGTTCCGGAAGAGGGCTCAGAAGAAGATGCTCCGGTTGATCTGCATCAGGATGCTGACTCCGATGGCCAGACCGATGAAGGCGAGGTCAAGCATCATCGAGCCCACCCGGACCGGCTTCAGCACCTTGCGCAGCGCCCGCAGCGGCGGGTCGGTGATGGAGTAGATGATCTCCGCGAAGACGAGCATCGGGCCACGAGGCTCCCAGTCGCGGACCAGCACCGGCACCCAGGACAGGATCATCCGGGCGAACAGGATCAGCAGGAAGATCCACAAGATCCAGTCAATGACGATTCCGACAAAGGTCACGTTCGGTCTTCAACTCCCGCTCTGGTACGACACGTGGGTCCAGCCTACGACCCCGAGCCCAACCAGGAATCAGGTCAGACCCTGACTTCTGCGGGCGCTGGGACACCACGATCGCTCAGCTCTGGTTGAAGAACCCGCCGGCGATCCGTTCCTTGTCCTCCGCCGCGACGGTGACGTTCTGCGGGGAGAGCAGGAAGACCTTGCTGGTTACCCGCTCGATCGTGCCGCGGAGCCCGAAGATCAGGCCGGCCGCGAAGTCGACGAGCCGCTTCGCGTCCACGTCCTCCATCTCGGAGAGGTTCATGATCACGGGGACGCCGTCGCGGAAGTGCTCACCGATGGTCCGGGCCTCGTTGTAGGTCCTCGGGTGCACGGTGATGATCCGGGAGACGTCGGCGGTCCGGGGCCGGACGGCGGTTGCTGTGGCGCTCGTGGCTCCAGTCCGTCGCGGCTCCAGCGGGGTCACGTTGCCGCTGTGCTCAACCCGGCGGTCCGGCGGGCCCAGCAGGTCGTCGCGGTGGATCCCCTCGGTCGGCTCGTCGTCGATGTGCTCGTCGTAGTCGGCGTAGCGATCATCGGTGACCAGGCCCAACCACGCGGCCGCTCGTCTCAGTCGTTCCGCCATCTCATCGTCCTCGCTCGGTGCCGTGACTGCGCCCGATCGGCACGTCTCCTGGCGCTGACGTTACCTGTCGGAACACGCGATGATCGGGAGCGACAGGCGCGACACGCGTATCCACTCCGACCCCCCGGAACGCGTCGGAAATCGCTACGCGCGTCTCACCCGAACCCCGGTTTTTCGGGCGGGTCGGGGAAACGCGCGGAGCAGGTCCAGGCGTCACAACGTGTCCTTACTTGAGGAAGTCGGGGACGTCCAGGTCGTCGTCGAGCGGCCGGGACGGCACTGACACCGGCATCGGACGAACGGGAGCCACCGGGGCCACCGACGGAGCCGGCGTGACGACCGGCGGGGCCGGGTGCGGCTGCCCGTTGCCGTGCCCGTTGCCGTTGGCCGCGGGCTCCGGCACCGACGGTGCCGGCGTCGGCTCCGGGACCGCGGCGGGTCGGGGGGCCGCACTGCTGCGCAGGTCGGTCGACCGGCTGATCCCGGGCTGGCGTCGCGGCGGCTGGCCGCCCTCGAAGCCAGCGGCGATCACCGTCACCCGGACCTCGTCGCCCAGCGCGTCGTCGATCACCGTGCCGAAGATGATGTTGGCATCGTCGTGCGCCGCCCCCTGGATCAGGTTCGCCGCCGCAGAGACCTCGAACAGGCCGAGGTCGGACCCGCCGGCGATGGAGAGGAGTACGCCGTGGGCGCCGTCGATGCTCGCCTCCAGCAGCGGCGAGGACACCGCGATCTCGGCCGCGGCCCGG
>DASQUF010000014.1:0-4079 GCA_035641435.1 Propionibacteriaceae bacterium
GACCGGCCGGGCTTCGTCCTCGCCCGCTGGATGTCTCCCCTGCTCAAGCCGGGCATCAAGCGGATGGCCCGCAAGCTCTGGGTGGACGACCTCGCCTACGCCGAACGTCGTTACGAGCTGCGCAGCCGGGGCGAGTTCCCCGGCTGACGGGCACTTACCTGGCTGGCCGGTCAGCCGGTCATCGCGTCCATCCGCTGCTGGACCTCGGCCTCCGACAGCGGGATCTCGGTCTGCAGCAGCCACTCGTGGCCGAAGGGGTCCCGCACCCGGCCGCCCCGGGCACCGTACGGCTGGTCGTTCACCGGGAAGACGGTGGTCCCGCCGGCGTTCAGGACCGCCTGGGCGAGCCGGTCCGGGTCGTCGACCGTGACGTCCATGAGCACGCCCGGCCGACCGAGGGTCGTCGGGGACGGGTCGTGCTCGTCAGCCTCCTTGAGGCTGACCTGGCCGCCGAGCAGCGCGAGCAGCGCGTACACCACGGTGTCCCCCGCGGTGTAGCGCTGAACCAGCCGCGCCCCGAACACCTGGGTGTAGAAGGCGATGGCCTCGTCGGCGCCGGTGACCACCAGCTTGGGAAAGAGCTTCGTCATGTTGCGAGCCTGGCACGGCCCTTGCTCCGGCGGCTTGGACAAATCGGCATAGTTTGCCCCCGATAGGTTCCTACTATGGTATGCCATACCCTGGTATTCTCACGGCATGAAGGTCGACAAGCTCAGTATCTCGTTCGAGCCTGACCTCGGCGATGCTGTCCGGGCCGCCGCCGAACGCGCGGGCGGGGGTATCTCCCGCTGGCTGGCCGACGCGGCGGCCGCCAAGCTCCGCGCCGAGGCACTGTCGGAGTTTCTGAAGGACTGGGAGGCGGAGCACGGGGCTTTCACGGCCGACGAGTTGGCCAGAGCCTCCGCCGATCTCGGGTTGCCCAGCCCGTCGACGAGTGAACCAGCTGCGTGAGTGCCCTGGTCCTGGACGCTGGGGCGTTGGTCTCCGCCGACCGTGGAGAACGCGAGACCATCCTTCGGCTGCGCCGAGCCCAGCAGGCGGGACTCGACCTTCGTAGCAACGGCGCAGTGATCGCTCAGGTCTGGCGAGATCCAGATGGACGGCAAGCCAACCTGGCGCGGCTGTTGAAGTCGGTCGAGGTTCAGGCCGTCGATGACCGTCTGGGGCGCCAAGCAGGCGTACTCCTGGGTCGAGCGGGGACCCGGGATGCGATTGCTGCGAGCGTGGTGGCCATCGCGACGGCCGGCGACCGCATTCTCACCAGCGATCCCGGTGACATCTCTCGTCTCCTGGCCGCGTCCGGTCGACCGGTTCTCGTCGTCTCCTGCTGACGACGACATCCACCGACGCGTCAGCCGGCGAGCAACCGGTGCAGCGGCCGGGACAGGCGGTGGCGGGAGCGCATCGGCACAGTCCACAGGTCCTGCCCAGGTCGGCCGCGGTCAGCGAGCAGCCGGTTCGCGGCCAGGAAGCCGGTGGTGGCGGCCCGCTCCATCAGGGCGACCGGGAAGTCACAGCGGATCCCGTCGCCGGCCAGCACCACACGCGGGTCAGGCGTCGCCACGGTCAGCCGGTCGGCCCAGGGCCCCGGTCCGGCCAGCGGGCAGTCGGCCTGGACCAGCCACTCCTCGGCCAGCACCCGGGCGCCGGCGAGCTCCGGGTAGATCCGGTGCAGCTCGGCGGTCAGCCGAGCCCGAAGCTCGTCCTCGTTCACCTCTCCGACCAGGGCATACGCGTGCAGTTCGACCACCGAGCCGCCGTGGTCTGCCGACCAGCGCCGCGCCCCCTCCTCGAAGCGCTCCAGCAGCGAGATGTTGTCCAGCGGCCCGAACCCGGCGGTGCCCAGGAACGGGGCACGCCCGGCATCGGCCGTCCGGTTCAGCCACAGCCGCCAGACCGCGAACGGCGGCGCGCTACGGATAGTCGCCACCCGTGCCCGGTAGCCCTCGTCCCCGATGCCCGAAGCCAGGAGGAGGTCGCGCGTGGTCGCCGCGTCGGTCGCCAGGACGACCGCACTGACCGCGAGCTCGGTCCCGGAGCCGAGCGAGACCCGGTGTCCGGACGGGTCGACTGCTGCCACCCGCTCGCCTCGGCGTACGTCCACTCCGAGCCGCTCGAGATAGCGGCCGAGCGGCGCCCAGAGCACCGTGTCGTAGTCGTCGCCTGGGACGTCGAACAGCAGCCCCTCCGACGAGCCCAGGAAGTAGCTGTGGAACATGGCCACCAGCTCCCCGGCGGCGAACTCGCTCGGATGGGCGAAAAAGCTGCGGGCGAACACCTCCAGGGCCAGATGGCGCGCCTTGTCCGGGAAGCGCAGCCGGTCGAGGAACGCCGCCGCGCTCTCCCCGTCGTAGGCGGCGAAGGTGCCCGGGAAGTCCACGTCGAGCAGCTCCATGGCCGCCGGGACGTCGACGGCGGCCAGGTCGCGCAGGGTGAACGACGGACTCTGGGCGACGAAGGCGGCCAGGTTGAGTGGCGGCGTACGCGGCACCCGCGCGAAGGAGTCCGCGTGCCCGCCGGCCAGCACCAGCGGGTAGTCGGTCAGCGGTTCCAGGCACTCCAGCGCCGGGTCGACCCGGCGCAGCAGGGCGCGCAGGTTGTAGTACTGGCGGAAGAAGGCGTGGAAGCCGCGGCTCATCGTCACCCGGTCGCCGTCGTGGTCGACCGGCCAGGCCCGTACGCGCCCGCCGAGCTGCTCGTAGGGCTCAACCAGGGTCACGGGTACGCCACGCTCGGCCAGACCCACCGCAGCGGCGAGGCCGGCGATGCCGCCGCCGGCGACGAGCACGGGCCCTTCCTCGGGCTCAGGGCGAAGGGAGGGATCAGAGCCTGAAGCGGGGTGGCGCACGGCGCGGGGGTCCCGGCCGGGCCGCCAAGGTCGGATCATGGCCGCGGCGCCACTGCGGGCTTGCGGGCCCGGAAGGTGTGCAGGATGCCCCGCTGCCAGCCGGACACCGTCCGCACCTCGACGTCGGTGAACCCGGCGCCGTACAGCCGGTCGGCGAAGACCTGCACCGAGTCGAACCGCAGCACGCTGCGCCACAGGTAGCGGTAGAGCCGGGTCTGCCGCGAGGTCAGCCAGCTGAGCGGGATGACCACCGTCCAGCAGACCAGCGACCAGACGGCAGCGGCCACGGGCGACCCGGCGACCGAGTACTCCTGCACCACGAAGGTGCCGTCGTCGTCCAGCAGGTCGAACACGGAGGCGAGCACCTTGTCCCGCTCGGCGACGTTGCGGAACAGGTAGGCCGCGAACACTCCCGGCACCCGGTCGCCCAGCCCCCAGGACTCCCGGGCGAAGGCGAGCTCCTCGGCCATGCCGATCTCGAAGCTGATCCCCGGAGGCCACCGCTTGGCCCGGGCCTGCTCGAGCATCCCGGCCGAGGCGTCCACGCCGACGATCCTGGCGCGTACGCCGCGCGCCTGGGTGGCGTTCAACACCGCCCGGGTGGAGGCGCCCGAACCGCAGCCGAGGTCGGCGAGCCGCAGCACAGCGGCGCCGTTGCTGCCCGACGGGCGGGGCAGCCGCTCGGCCAGGGCGTCCGCCGCCGAGCGCAGGTGGTCGTGGTAACCGGGGTTGAGCCCGACCATAAGGTCGTAGCGCTCGGCGGCTTCGTCGAAGGCCTCAGAGACGTTGGCAGTCGTGATGGCGGTCACCGAAGCGTCGGTCCCTTCTGTCGAGGCGGCGTGGTCGGTCACCGCTGCCAGAGCAGGATAACGAGTGGGGCTGCCCAGCCTGGCCATCCTGGACGGATTCGGGCGGTCCGGACGGGCCGTCCCGGCCGGCGGAGCTGATCATGGACTGGCGGGCCACCGTGGGCCGCTGTTGATCTTGAAGGGCGCCATGTCGAGCCGTATGGTGATCGCTCAGATATCATGCAGGGAAGAGAAAACTCAGGTTTGAAACGTCAACCTTGGTTTCGGCTCAGGTTCGGCCAAATTAGCCCTGCAACACTCGGGATGGCGCGGATCTGTACGGCTAGCATCCGAAACATGCCACCAGCGCAGGTGCCCGATTTCGGGGCTCGTCGCAGCGGAGGTTCGGGGGACTTAAGACACGGCAACTTGACCCAGATCCT
>DASQUF010000015.1:0-5232 GCA_035641435.1 Propionibacteriaceae bacterium
GCGCCGTGGCAGACCTCGCAGGGCACGTACACGTCGGGCAGGAAGTTCATCTCGATCTTGATCGTGCCGTCGCCGGTGCAGTTCTCGCAGCGCCCACCCTTGACGTTGAACGAGAACCGGCCGGGCTGGTACCCGCGGACCTTGGCCTCGGGAGTCTCGGAGAACAGCCGTCGCATGTGGTCGAACACCCCGGTGTAGGTCGCCGGGTTGGACCGCGGGGTCCGTCCGATCGGGGACTGGTCGACGTGGATGATCTTGTCGATGTCGTCGGCCCCCGTGATCGAGCGATGCCGGCCGGGCACCTCCCGGGCGTTGTAGATCCGCTTCGCCAGTGCGGTGTAGAGGATGCTGTTGACCAGGGTCGACTTGCCGGAGCCGGACACTCCGGTGACCGCGATCAGCTGGCCGAGCGGGAACGACACCGTGATGTTGCGCAGGTTGTGCTCGACGGCGTTGTGCACCGTGACCACCCGGCCCTTGGTCCGGGGCCGCCGGGTCGCCGGCAGCGGGATCGAGCGCCGGCCCGAGAGGTACGCGCCGGTGAGCGAGTCCGGGTTGGCCAGCAGCCCCTCGACGGAGCCCGAGTGCACCACGTGGCCGCCGTGCTCCCCTGCGCCGGGACCGATGTCGACCGCCCAGTCGGCGGCGCGGATGGTGTCCTCGTCGTGTTCCACCACGATCAACGTGTTGCCCAGGTCGCGCAGCCGCACCAGCGTTTCGATCAGCCGCCGGTTGTCCCGCTGGTGCAGCCCGATGCTCGGCTCGTCCAGCACGTAGAGCACGCCGACCAGACCGGAGCCGATCTGGGTGGCCAGCCGGATCCGCTGGGCCTCGCCGCCGGACAGGCTGGCGGTGGGCCGGCTCAGCGACAGGTAGTCCAGACCGACGTCGAGCAGGAACTTGAGCCGCTCGTTGATCTCCTTCAGCACCCGCTCGGCGATCTGCCGCTCCCGGTCGCTCAGCTCCAGCTGGCGCAGGAAGGCCGCCGCCTCGTCGATCGACATCTCGGCGATCTCGGCGATGTTGCGCCCACCGACCGTGACGGCCAACGAGGTCGGCTTGAGTCGCGCTCCCTTGCAGGCCCGGCAGGGCACCTCCCGCATGTACCCCGCGAACCGCTCCCGCGACGTGTCGCTCTCCGCCTCGGCATGCCGCCGCTCGATGTAGGAGATGACCCCCTCGTACTTCGCGTTGTAGCTGCGCTCCCGGCCGTACCGGTTCTTGTAACGCACGTGCACCTGGCCGGGCACGCCGTTGAGCAGCACCTGGCGGGCTGTTGCCGGCAGCCGATGCCAGGGCGTGGTCATGCTGAACCCCGCGCTGTCGGCCAGCGACTCGATCAGCCGGTTGAAGTAGTCGGCCACGTGGGCCGAGGCCCACGGCGCGATGGCCCCCTCGGCCAGGCTCTTCTCGTCGTCCGGCACCACCAGCTCGGGGTCGACCTCCATCCGGGTGCCGAGGCCGTGGCACTCCGGGCAGGCCCCCCACGGTCCGTTGAAGGAGAACTGGCGCGGCTCGAGCTCGTCGATGGCGATGTCGTGGGCGTTCGGGCAGGCCATCTTCTCCGAGTAGCTGCGCTCCCGGTCCGGGTCCTTGGGGTCGAGGTCGACGAAGTCGACGGTCACCACGCCCTGGGCCAGACCGAGCGCGGTCTCCACCGAGTCGGTCAGCCGCTGTTTCACGGTCGCTTTGACGGCCAGCCGGTCGACGATCACCTCGATGGTGTGCTTGTACTTCTTGTCCAGGATCGGCGGGTCGGTCAGCTGCACCACCTCGCCGTCCACCCGAGCCCGGCTGAACCCGTCGGAGGCCAGCTGGCGGAACACCTCCGCATACTCCCCTTTGCGGCCGCGGATCACCGGCGCCAGCACCTGGAAACGCGTGCCCTCGGGCAGCCCCATCAGCCGGTCCACGATCTGCTGCGGCGACTGCCGGCTGATCGGCTCGCCGCAGATCGGGCAGTGCGGACGCCCGGCCCGAGCGTAGAGCAGGCGGAGGTAGTCGTAGACCTCGGTGATGGTGCCGACGGTGGAGCGCGGGTTGCGGCTGGTCGACTTCTGGTCGATCGAGACGGCCGGCGAAAGCCCCTCGATGAAGTCCACGTCGGGCTTGTCCATCTGGCCCAGGAACTGCCGCGCGTACGCCGACAGCGACTCCACGTACCGCCGCTGGCCCTCGGCAAAGATGGTGTCGAAGGCGAGGCTGGACTTGCCTGACCCCGAAAGCCCGGTGAACACGATGAGCGCGTCCCGCGGGAGGTCGAGCGAGATGTTCCGCAGGTTGTGTTCACGAGCCCCGCGTACCACCAGCCGCTCAGTCACAGCGGACATCGTATGTGTCGTCACCGACAGTTCTTGACTGTGCTCTTCTCGCGCCCGTCGCACGCCTTCTTCTGTGCTCTTCTCGCACCCGTCGCACCCTTCAGCTGCCGTCGTCGTCGTTCTTCGCGAAGGCAGAACGCCTTCGCTCATCGTTCCTCCGAACGGCACCAGACGCTCCTCCAATGCTCGACGAGCGGGCCTCCTTCTGCTGGGCGGTCCCTACCGTCATCACTAACCGCTAGCGTGTGCCCCATGACCCAGACCGAGGGCGCGGCGGCCCAGCTGGAGACGCTGCGCGGACTGGTCAATGCGGCGACACAGCACCTGCTCGGGGACACCATCTCCGTATCCGACGAGGACTGGCGGGGGCCCAGTCGGCTGCCCGGCTGGAGCCGTGGGCACGTCGCCTCCCACATCGCCCGGCAGGCCGACGGCATGGTCCGGCTCACCGAATGGGCACGCAGCGGCGAGCGGCAGGACATGTACGCCTCGGCGGAGCAGCGGGAGACCGACATCGCCGCCGGGGCTGACCGGACCGGGCTCGAGCTGCAGATCGACCTGGACACCTCGGCGGGCCGGCTCGACCAAGCCTTCGACGGGCTGGACGAACAGGCATGGGACGCCATCGTCGAGCTGCGCGGCGGCACCAAGGTGCCGACCCGCTTACTGCCCCTGTCCCGGCTGCTCGAGGTCGTGGTCCACCACGTCGACCTGGACATCGGTTTCGAGTTCGCCGACGTCGAGAACGCGACCGCCGAATGGCTCCTGGAGTGGTGCGCGTTCCGGGTCCGGAGTCGTGAGGAGTTCCCCCGGCTGGACCTGACCGCGGACTCCGGCTTCACCATCTCCCTCGGCAACGCCGGTGAGCCGACCACGGTGAGCGGCACCAGTGCCAACCTGCTTGGCTGGGTGATGAGCCGAGTCGACGACTCGGCCGTGAGCGGTGGCGAAGGGCTGCGGCGGCCGCCGTTCTGAGGTGATCGACCGGAGGGGACGACAGTCATGGCAGGGCTCAACCACGTCGAACCGGGAGGCGCGCCGCTGGTCGTACGGCTCTCCCCCGCCGTGACGATGACCAAGATCAGTGTCGGCGGCTCGATGGACAACAACGCCTACCTGCTGCAGACCCGAGGCGGCGCAACGGTGTTGGTCGACGCGGCGAACGACAGCCGGCGCCTGCTCAAGCTGATCGGCCCCGGGCCGGTGGACACCATCGTCACCACCCACCGGCATCCCGACCACTGGCAGGCCCTGGCCGCGGTCGCCGAGCGCACCGGCGCCCGGCTGGTCGCGGGGCGGCCGGACGCCGATGCGATCGAGCGGGAGGCCGGGGTCAGGGGCATCGAACGGGTCTGGGACGGCGACACGGTCGACCTGGGTGAGGAGACGCTCGCCGTGATCGGCCTGGTCGGGCACACGCCGGGGTCGATCACCCTGGCGTACACCGCCGGCGGCATCCCTCATCTGTTCACCGGGGACAGCCTGTTCCCGGGCGGCCCCGGCAAGACCAGCTTCGACGAGGACTTCACCTCCCTGATGGACGACCTGGAGCGCAAGATCTTCGAGGCCTTCGGCGACGACACCGTGGTGCATCCCGGTCACGGCGACGACACCACGCTCGGCACTGAGCGCCCGCACCTGGCCGAGTGGCGCGAGCGGGGTTGGTAGGCCGCACAGCTTGACCCGGCCCGCCAGAATCGGGGCATGAGGCGGCGCACCGGGTTCGGCGTACTGATCGTTGCGGGCCTGGTGCTCGCCGGCTGCACCGCCGAACCGGGCGGCACCACCGCTCCCTCGGCGCCGGCCGGCACCAGCCCGACGGCGGTGACGACCTCCGCGGCGTCGCCGACCCCCGCCACCACGCCAACGGCCGGCAGCGCCCCCCCCCCCTCGCCGAGCAGCGCCAAGCCGTCGGCCAAGCCGAACCCGATCTCGGTGCAGGCGTTGATCGAGAAGAAGTACGACGGACGGGCGCTGCGGCTGGGACGACAGATCGGCAGCACCAGCGAGTACAAGCGGTATCTGGTCAGCTACCGCGGCGACGGCTTGCGGCTGACCGGGGTGATGAACGTGCCGACCGGCAAGGGTCCGTTCCCGGTGCTGGTGCTCAACCACGGCTATATCGACCCCGACATCTACGTCGCCGGGCAGGGCTTCGCGCGCGAGCAGGACTACCTCGCGCGGCGCGGCTTCGTCGTGCTGCACATCGACTACCGCAACCACGCCGGATCCGACAACGACCGGAACGCCGACTACGAGCTGCGGCTGGGGTACGCGATTGATGCGGTGAACGCGGTCAAGGCCGTCAAGTCTTCGAAGCTGCCGTTCCTCGACAAAGACCGGGTCGGCATGATGGGCCGCTCGATGGGCGGCAATGTGACCATGAACGCCCTTGTGGCCCAGCCGGGCCTGGTCGACGCCGCGGTGCTCTACGCCACGACCAGCTCGCTGGCCGCCGAGAACTGGCGGCAGTTCAACCGGGACGGCGACGACCAGAGGACGAATCGCCGGATCGCGCGGACCTACGGGCTGCCCGAGGACAACCCGGACTTCTGGCTGGCCGCCTCTCCGCGCCCCTACCTCGGCCGCATCTCCTCACCGGTCCTGCTGCACCACGGGACCGCGGACGACACCTGCCCGCCGCGTTGGGCCCGGTCGGTCACCCGAGCGCTGAAGTCGGCCCGCAAGGACGTGACCCTGCGGTGGTATGAGGGTCAGGGACATCGCATGGAGGGGGCGGCGTTCGCGCGCTCCATCGACCGGACCGCCGACTTCTTCTCCGACAACCTGAGGTAGTCCCCATCTGGGCGCTCGCGGCCAGAAGGGCTTTGTTGACAGGTTTGCCCCGCGCGAGCCGCGGTGCCCCGAGATGCTCATGCCAGTCCTCAGCCGTGATGCCGCGCACGACGCT
>DASQUF010000016.1:0-2499 GCA_035641435.1 Propionibacteriaceae bacterium
AAACGGGCGGGCCTCCGGTGAAGAGGCCCGCCCGGTTCTTTTTGGGGGGGGTGGGTTGGATCAGGCGACCGCGCCCTGGACCTTGGCGATCGCAGCGGTGATGAAGGCGCCGATCTGCGGGCCGGCGGCCTTGGCCACCACGGCCACGGCGACGATGATGATGGCCGCGACGGCGATCATGCCGACGTACTCCAGGCTGCCCTGGCCGGCCTCGCGGCGCTTGGCGGGCGTGACCGGGCTGGTCAGAACCAGGAAGGTGCCGAGCAGGTTGGTCATGAGCTGGTTCATGGGGTTCTCCTTGGACTGTGACCCTTGACCGGGTCCGGGATCTGTGGGCTTCGGAACCCGTTCCGGGGCGGGCCTTCCGACACCTGGAACATTACGGATCGGCCGGCTCCTGGCCATGGGCCCACAGACCCAAACCGAGGCCCAAAGATCGGCCGGGAATCGGGGACCGGTGACGAGCAGAAGAGCCGGCACCCCTTTGGGACTCCGCGGAGCGTGGACGGGCCTGGCGGGAGCGCCGGAGCCTGCGGAGGAGCGGATGGTTGCGACGCGGAGCCCCCATCCGGAGGCCGGCAGCATCTGCGAGGAGGGGCTAGTGGGCCAGCCAGAGGGATACGGCGTGGCCGCGGTTGTTGGCCTGGAGCTTGGTGAAGATGCGGTTGATGTGGTTCTTGACGGTCTTCTCCGAGATGAACAGGCTGCGCGCGATCTCGGCGTTGGCAGCGCCCTCGGCCATCAGGGCCATCACGTCCGCCTCCCGCTCCGACAACCCGTAGCGCGAGGCGAGGGCGGCCTTGCTCGGCGTCGGGTTCGAGAGCGCGGCGACGGCTTGGGCAGAGAAGGTGCCCATCCCGCGGGCGGCCATCCGCACCGCCGACAGCAGCTCGTTCTCGGTGAAGTGCCCGTGCACCAGGTAGCCGCGGGCGCCGGCCTTGACCGCGGCGGAGACGACCTCGGGAGAGTCGGAGTAGGTGAGCATCAGCACCGTCGCGTGCTGGGCCACCTCCGGGGCCGCGCTGACCCCGTCCTGCCGCGGCATCCGTACGTCGAGGAGCATCACGTCGGGCTTGGCGGTCCGCGCCAGGGTCACCGCTGACGCCCCGTCGCCGGCCTCGCCGACCACGACGATGTCGTCGGCCGTCGCCAGCAGGCTGCGGATGCCCATCCGGACCACGGCGTTGTCGTCGGCGATGCCAACGCGGACGGTCCCCGCGCTGTTCGGGGGTTCAAGGGGGTCGTCCCCCTCGGATGTTCTTGTCGCCGTGCTCAGGCCGTCCAGTGTCGTTGTGCCGTCCATCGAACCGTGGTCCCCTTTCGCTTCTCCGAACTGATCTCAACCGTGCCGCCGACCTGCTCGGCCCGTTCCCGCAGCCCGCGCAGGCCGAAGTGCCCGTCGGCCTCCCGCGCCCCCACCCGCTCCACGTCGAAACCGACGCCGTCGTCGGTCACCTGGAGCTCGATCCGCTCCGGGTCGCCGGTCAGCCGCACCGTCACCGTGGAGGCCTGCGCGTGCTTGGCGACGTTGTGCAGGATCTCCCGCAGTGCGGCCACCATCTGCGCCGTGACGGGGGCACCCGCGTCCACGGCCGCCACATCGACCAGCCGCGCGCGGATGCCCGTCGTGGTCTGCCAGTCGGCCAGCACCTCGTTGACCACCTCGACCGTCGGCCGGTCAACCTGGCCCTCCCGCAGCGACATCAGCAGGGCCCGGGCCTCGCGGGCCGCCTGGTCCGCGGCGTCGGCCAGCGAACCGGCCAGCTCCTTGGCCTGGTCGGGGTCGCGGTCGACCATCCGTCGCAGCGCCTTGGAGCCCAGCGAGATGCCGTGGATGGACTTGCCCACCGAGTCGTGCATGTCCCGGGCCAGCCGGGCCCGCTCCTGGGCCGCGCCGACCGCGGCGACCGCCTCCGCCGCCTGCTGCCGGGCCTCGACCATCGACTGCACGTTGTGCTGCACCACCGAGCCGATCACGCAGACCCCGAGCACCAACGCGGGCATCCCGGCGACCAGGGCCAGCCAGCCCTGCCAGCTCGTCGGGGCCGTCGACAAGACGGCGGCCGGCGCCCCCAGACTGCCCACCACCAGCGGGACCACCAGCAGCACCAGCACCCGCCGCGGGAACAGCAGACCGGCGACCAGCGCGGTACAGACCACCGTCAACGCAGCCGGCTGCCCGGCGCTGACCGTGGTCAGCAGGGCGATGCTCACTGCGGTGTCCAGCGAGGCCAGCAGCGGATGCCGGATCAGCGTGGCGATCAGCCGGTCGCTGCGGCTGAACATCAGGCTGGAGATGGTCAGCAGGAACAGCGAGGAAGTGGCCACCGGCGTCGAGGTGGCGATGGTGAGCGCGGCCGGCGTGGCCAGGGCCAGGCAGACCAGGCGCGCGGTGAACACCCAGCGCACCAGCCGTACGTAACCGGGGTCGACCAGCAGGGCCTCGCTGGTCGCGCTCGACTTCGCCGGGCGCACGACCGGCACCGTCGTACGCGGACC
>DASQUF010000017.1:0-11320 GCA_035641435.1 Propionibacteriaceae bacterium
TCACCCATGATCGTGACCGTGCTGACCGCCCTGGCCGGCGGTTCGGCGCCGCGGCCCGCTTCGCGCTGGACGCCACTCTGACCCGCGGCTCAGCGCGAGCTTGGGTCCGACTGACAAATCATCAACGTCACCGGATCGGCATTGCTCGGGCTGCTCGCCGGTCTCGCCGCCGACCGAGTCCTCGCGCCGGTCCTCCAGATGGTCCTCGGGGCCCGGGTTCCTCGGCCGCTACACCACCTTCAGCGCGGCCAGCCTGGCCACCATCCGCCTGGCTGAGGAGCGTCGCTGGGCTGCATCGCTCGGCTCCAGTGTCGGCATGGCTGCTCGGCTCCGCCGCAGCGGCAGCCGTCGGGCTCCTGTCGGTGTCACCCTCTGGCGTGGCCGCGGGTTCGTGCTCGATGCCGGCTCGAAACCGCCCGGTTCGCTGAGATTTCAGTGGTGCTGGTGCTCGGCCTGAAGCTTAGCGACCTGCTTGTGCACCTCGACCATGTCGAGACCCTTGACGGCGTCGATGACCTGCTTGAGCGCCGGCCCCGGTAGGGCGCCGGCCTGGTTGAAGACCAGGACGCCCTCGCGGAAGGCCATCAGCGTCGGGATGCCTTCGATGCCCAGCTGGCCGGAGAGCTCCTGGTTCGCGTCGGTGTCCAGCTTCGCGAAGGTGATCTCGGAGTGCTCCTGCGAGGCCTTCTCGTAGATCGGGGCGAACCGCTTGCAAGGACCGCACCAGTCGGCCCAGAAGTCGACCAGCACGATGTCGTTGTCGGTGATCGTGCTCTCGAAGTCCTCGGCGTTGATGTTGATGGTCGCCATCGGTCATGCCTCTCGTGTCCGCAACTCTGTCATCCGACTCAACCTGCCCTTCGGCGCCACTATTCCCACACAGCTCGCCGCTGCGCTCCCGCGGTCTCCACCTACTTGATGGCGACGATCCGCCGCATCGGGATCGCCACCTCGACCACCTCATGCCGGGCCAGCCGATCGGCCAGGTAGTCCACCGCCCGCTCGACCCGCACCGGCCGCGTACTCGGGAGGTAGAGCGCCGACATCATCAGCTCCGCGTCGGCCCGGCTGCGGATGCCGAAGCGGTAGCGCTCCCGCGCATCCTCCACCGCGCGCATCCCCACCCCCGTCAGCGCCCGGGCGAACCCCGTTAGCTCGACCGGGCCGGGAAACTGCGGCTTGGTCCGCAACCGGGCGTTGATGCTGGTCAGGGTGCGTACGTCGCGAGGAGCCAGCGGCCGGAGCGCCGGGGCGATCCCGGCCAGCACGCCCCCGGGCCGCAGCACCCGGGCCACCTCGGCGAGTACCTGACCCATCGGCTGCACCACCACCAGGCCCATCGAGCTGGTCACCACGTCCACCGAGCTGTCCCGGAACGGCAGATGCAGCCCGTCGGCCTGCACCCACGGTCCGCGGTCGTGTTCGGCGGCCAGCGCCAGCTCGTGCTCCGAGCGGTCGAGCCCCACCACCATGCGCCCCGGCTGGGCCAGCTCCCGAGACATCGGCCCGGACCCGCAAGCCAGGTCCAGCACCACCTGCGCGGTGGCCGAGACGGCCCGGGCCAGCCAGCGGTACGGCGAATGGTCGCCGGCCAGGGCCCGCGACAGCACCGCCTCCACGACCCCAGCCCGCTCCCGGTGGAAGGCGGCGAGGTACGCCGGCCAGTCCACCTCACGCTCACTCATCGGGCGGGTTCCCGTGAGCCCTGTGCCCACCGCGGGGGTCCAAGCGGGTCGACCCCCCTGCGTTCATGTTCGGATCCTCTTGCTCGAGATCGAGTGCCCGGGCCACATCATCGCCGATGTCGTGCAGCAGCCGTCCGGGGCCGATCGGACGGCCGGCCACCGCCGAGACCACGGCGGACAGCCCGGGCAGCGCCTCGCCCGCCGGCGCACGCGTCTCCAGGGCCGAGGCCAGGACCGGGTTGCTTCCGTCCGGCCACGGCGCCGACACCTTCTCCCAGGTCCGCAGCCAGGCCTCGGATATCTCCGTCACCGAGGGCACCCCGAAGAAGTGCCCGACCGGGGCGTGGTGCCGCAGCGCCACGATCGGCGAGTCGACGTAGAGCATGGCCAGCCGGATCCGAGCGTCCAGGTCGCGCCGCTTCTCCCGCCCCAGCTCGGTGACGAACGCACACGGCAGCGGACACGGCTCGCCCACGTCCGGCCGCTCGCCGCGGCCGACGACATCGAGGTTGAGCCCGCACACACCCAGCGCCTCGCCGAGCCGGGAGTGGAACCGGTCGAGGTAGGTGGTGTAGCCGGCGACGTCACCGGAGCAGGCGTTGAGCGCCCGCCGCGCAGTGCTGCGCAGGGCCGAGGAGTGCCGGCAGGTGGGGTCCTCGGTCCCCCACCGACTGTCCCCGAAGAAGCCGGCCAGGCGCAGCGGGTCCCCGCCGTGCCCGAGCGTGGATTCCCAGGCCAGCTGGATCAGGTACTCCCCGATCAGGTGAGCGGTGACCACCACCTGCAGCGGCTCGCGCCGCAGCGCCCGGATCTGCAGCACCTCCAGCATCAGCTCATAGAGCGGCACCAGCGAGCCGAGGGCTCCACGGATCGGGTCGCGGGGCTGTGCCGGGAACGATGAATCGGCCAGCCGGCCCGCCCAGGCCGCGTCGAAGCGTCGGGAGATCGCGGTGAAGTCCTCCGCGTCGAGGTCCAGCACCCGACGGGCCACCTCAGCCAGCTCGCGAGCGCGGCTCAGGTCAGCGGTCCGGGCCGGCCGTCCGTCGTCGCGGACGGCCTCGTCCAGCACGGCCAGGACGGCGTCGTACCAGTGCCCGCGGAGCAGCGTGCCGACGGTCGCGGACTCGGCCGCGGCGGTCCCCATGTCTAGAAGTCGTCAGACCCGGGAAACGAAGAGGTGGGTAGAGGCCAACCGGTCGATCTCGCAGCTCGGCGAACCCTCCGCAGTCAGCCGTACGCCGAGCCCGCCCGACTCCGCGCTCACCTCGGCCCCGGGCCGGATCCCCGCCTCCCGCAGCGTGCCCATCATGGCGACGTCCTTCTGGATCTCCTCGCTCATCCGCTCGATCACCACACGGATCGGGGCGCTCTGGCGGCGGACGACCTCCTGCAGCTGCTCGTTGCCCTCGCGGAACGGGTGCGGCGCCCCCACCACGCCCAGCTCCTCCAGCCCGGGGATCGGGTTGCCGTACGGCGACTCCGTCGGTGCGTTGAGCAGGTCGACCAGGCGACGCTCCACGTCCTCGGAGATGACGTGCTCCCAGCGGCAGGCCTCGTCATGCACCTTCTCCCAGTCGAGGCCGATCACGTCGATCAGCAGCCGCTCGGCCAGCCGATGCTTCCGCATCACCCGCACGGCGCGAGAACGACCCTCCGGAGTGAGCTCGAGATGCCGGTCCCCCAACACATGGACAAGGTTGTCCCTCTCCATCCGGGCAACGGTCTGCGACACGGTCGGGCCACTTTGATGCAGCCGTTCGGCGATCCGGGCCCGAAGCGGGACGATGCCCTCCTCCTCGAGCTCGTAGATCGTCCGCAGGTACATCTCCGTGGTGTCGATCAGGTCGCTCACGAGGCAAGATTAGACGATGGCCTCTTCTGCCCGTCCGGCGTTGTGGTGGGTCCGGCGCGACTTCCGACTCGCCGACAACCCCGCCTTACAGGCGGCGATCGACGAGGGCGAGGCCGTCCTGCCGCTCTTCGTGCTGGACCCGGTGCTCCTCGCATCGGCTGGTCGGGCGCGCCGGGCCTGGCTGTTCGCCGCGCTCCACGCCCTGGACACCGACCTGCAGGAAGCCGGGGGGCCGGGACTCAGCGTGGTCCACGGGCGACCGGCCGACACCGTGACGCGCGTGTCCCGGGCCTGCGAGGCCGGAACCGTCCACATCAGCGCCGACTTCGCGCCGTACGGCCGGGGTCGCGACGAGCGCGTCCAGCGTGCGTTGGCCGAGCATGGGATCGAGCTCCGCCGGACCGGATCCCCCTACGCGGTGGCGCCCGGCACGCTGATGAACCGCGGGAGTACGCCCTTCCAGGTGTTCAGCCCGTTCCACCGGGCCTGGACCGAGCACGGGGTGCACAAGCCGGCCCCCGGCGTACGCGCCGATGCGGTCGACTGGTTGAAGGCCGATGACCGGGCCGACATCGAGGGCCCCGACCCGGATCTGGCCGACCGAGCCGGGGAGCAACCGGCGCGCCAGTCGTGGCAGGCGTGGCTGAATCGGGATTCTGAGGGCGTGGCGGACTACGCCCGGCTGCACGACTTCCCCGGCGCGGACGCGACCTCCCATCTGTCGATCGCGCTTCGCTGGGGCCACCTGCATCCGCGGACAGTGCTCGCCGACCTCGCGCCGTTGGGCAGCAAGGGGAGCCTCGCGCTCGCCCGGCAGATCGCCTGGCGCGACTTCTACGCCGACACCTTGTTCCACCGGCCCGACGCGGTAACCCAACCGGTCAAGCCGGAGTTCAAGCGGATGCCGACCGACGAGCCGGAGCCGGGCACGACCGCGGCGGAGCGATTGGCCGCCTGGCAGGAGGGCCGCACGGGCTACCCGCTGATCGACGCCGGAATGCGCCAGCTACAGGTGGAGAACTGGATGCACAACCGGATCCGGATGGTCGTCGCGTCGTTCCTGATCAAGGACCTGCACATCAGCTGGGAGCACGGCGCCGCCTTCTTCATGACCCACCTGCGGGACGGCGACGTCGCCCAGAACCAGCTCAACTGGCAGTGGGTCGCCGGCTGCGGCACCGACCCCGCGCCCTACTTCCGGATCTTCAACCCGATCAAGCAGTCCGAGAAGTTCGACCCCAGGGGGACCTACATCCGGCGCTACCTGCCGGAGCTGGCCGACGTCGCCGACGAGCATCTGCACGAGCCGTGGCTCGCCCCGGGCGGGGTGCCGAGGGGCTACCCACCACCCATCGTCGATCATGCGGCCGAGCGGAAGAAGGCTCTGGACCGGTACGCCGTGGTCAAGGGATGACCCGGGCCGAGCGGCTCGCGGCGCTGCTGGAGCAGCTGGTCGACGACGGCCGCCTCGACGTGGAGGAGGCGGCGGAGCGGCACGGGGTGTCGCCCGCCACCGTCCGGCGCGACCTTGACTACCTGGCCGACCAACAGCTGCTCAGCCGCACCCACGGCGGCGCCGTCCCCAACACCACCAGCTACGACCTTCCGCTGCGCTTCAAGGCCACCAGCCGGGGCGACGCCAAGCAGCGGATCGCCCGGCGGGCGGTCGAGATGCTCTGGCCCGGCTGCACCTGCGCGCTCAACGGCGGCACCACCACGGTCGAGATCGCCCGGGCCATCCCCGGGGTCCAGGCTCTGCGCGGCGGCGTCACCGTAGTCACCAACGCGGTGAACATCGCCACCGAGCTCACCGTGCGACCCTTCATCAAGATCGTGGTCAGTGGCGGCGTGGCCCGGCCCCAGACCTACGAGCTGGTCGGGCCGATCGCCAGCGAGACGCTGGGCCGGCTGACCCCCGACCTCTGCTTCCTGGGCGCCACGGGGGTGGACGCCGTCGCCGGGGTGACGTCGGACGACGAGGGCGAGGCCGCGGTGAACCGGGTGATGGTGCAGCAGGCCAAACGGACCATCGTGGTTGCGGACTCGGTCAAGCTCGGCCGGATCGGGTTCGCCCGGATCTGCGGGCTCACCGACGTGGGGGGCCTGCTCACCGACGCGGGCGCGGCGCCCGAGATGCTGGAGGCGATCCGTGGACTTGGCCTCGAGGTGCTGGTCGCGTGAGCCAAAACACCGTTGACCATGGACAGGTCCGCGCATACCGTTGAGGCACACGGGAAGGAGGTGGTCCGAAGAATGAATGACTTTGGGACATGTGAGGTGACGGCTAGCTAGCCGCGACCGGCTGGTCGCCTGCGGCCGGCTAATCCAAAGCCAACACCCGAACCCGCGAGTGCCGGAGTTGTCCTCCCGGCCGACGCCTCGAGCCTGCTCAGCGTCGTACGCTCGCGGGTTTGTCCTTTCTCTAGGATCTTTCGTGAATGCTGACCGGATGATCCGGGTGTCACCCGAACGCCTCCCCGGCTGGGTCGAGCGGTTCGCCGCCCGGCACGGCGAGGTTGCGGTCGGGTCAAGTCCCGAGACGGTGACCCTGACGGCGGCCGATGGCGAGGTCGCGACGGCGACGGTTCCCTTCCCGCCCCTTCCCGACTCCCCTGACCGGTTGGCCGCGCTGCTCGACCATGTCCGCCGGGATCGGATGGTCGGCGGGCTGCTGGTCCGTCGCGGTGGGTACGCCGTCGGCGTGTTCGCCGGTCGCGAGCTGCGCTCGTCCAAGGTGGGTCACGGCTACGTCCAGGGCCGGACCAAGGCCGGCGGCTGGTCGCAGCAGCGCTTCGCCCGGCGGCGGGCCAACCAGGCCGAGCGGGCTTACGCGGCGGCGGCGGAGGCGGCGTACGCGGTGCTGGCGCCGGTCGCGGACGACCTTGACGCGCTGGTGGCGGGCGGCGACCGAAGCGGGGTCGAGGCGGTGCTCGACGATCCACGGCTAGCCCTCTTGCGGGCGCTGCTGACCGGTCGGGTGCTGCCAACGCCGGATCCCCGACTGGATGTGCTACGCCGGTTCGGCGACACGCTGCGCGAGGTGGAGATCCGGATAGCCGGTGCCGAGGCCCTTCCGCCACCGGCCTAGGGTTGGCGAAAGACTGATCGGAGGCTGACCGATGACCAGTGAGAGACGGCCGAGAGCGCTCACCCGGGCCGCCGGCGTCGGTGCCGCGGCGGGCCTCGCCGGGGTGGGGGTGATGACCCTGGGCGAGAAGGTCGAACAGGCGCTGACTCGGCGCCCTCACTCCTTCGTCCCGGCCCGAGCCCTGCTGACCCTGCTCGGACGCCAGCCGAGCGACGCCGACCGGTCGGCCGGGTGGAACCACGCCATCCACTGGAGTACCGGAGCTCTGCTGGGTGCTCCCCGCGGAGTCTGGTCCGCGACCGGCCTGCGCGGGCCGCTGGCCAGCACCTGGCATACGGCCGTGCGGCTGGCGTTCGACCAGACCGTCGAGAACGTGACCGGAGCCGGCGCGCCACCCACGTCGTGGCCGCGACAGGAGAAGCTCGTTGATGTCGTGCACAAGACGGTGTACTCGGTGGTCACCGGCAGCCTTGCCGACCGCTGGATCCCGCCCACGCTGCAGTCCCGACGCGGAACGACCAGCCACTGATGACTGCCGTCCCGCCTTCCCAGGGCGAGAACCAGACGGCGCCGGCCCTCATGCCCGCGGCGTTCTTCGGTCACGGCAACCCGATGAACGCCCTGTCCGACAACCGCTACACCGCCGCCTGGAGAGCCTTCGGGGCGTCCGTGCCGCGACCCCGGGCGATTCTGGTGGTCAGCGCGCACTGGTACATCAATGCAACCGCGGTGACGGCGATGCCCCGGCCACGGACAATCCACGACTTCTTCGGCTTCCCGCAGGAGCTGTTCGACGTGCAGTACCCGGCGCGCGGACTGCCGGAGCTCGCCGACGAGGTCAGCGACATCGTCCACCCGACCTGGGTGGGCGCCGACATCGACAGCTGGGGCATCGACCATGGGACGTGGTCGGTCCTCGTCCACGCCTTTCCGGACGCCTCCATCCCGGTCGTCCAGCTCAGCATCAACGCCGACAAGCCGCTCGACTACCACCTGGAGCTGGGCGCCAAGCTGGCCCCGCTCCGCGAACGCGACGTCCTCGTGATCGCGAGCGGCAACGTCGTGCACAACCTCCGGGGGATGAGCTGGAGCCTGGCCGACGAGGGATACGGCTGGGCCGAGCGTTTCGACCAGGCCGCCCAGGAGCTGATGCTCACCAGCCCGACCGAGTTCGCCACCCTGGACGCCCACCGGGACTATCGGGACGCAGTGCCCACGCCCGACCACTTCATCCCGGCGCTCTACCTGGCTGGCCTGGCCGGGGCAGCCGATGCGCAGCAGCGCGAGATCGACGTCCTCGTCGACGGCTACGCCTATGGCTCGCTATCGATGACGGCCTACACCCTCGGCATGCTGTGTCCGGAGAGCACCGGCACCGGCAGCGCTCCGCAACCGCCGGCGAACGTTCCGCCTGACGGATCGAACATCTAGCGATCCTTTGGTCGCTAGTGCTCCTCGTCGTTAGTCCTTCGGGGGTCAGGCGGCGGGGTTGAGTGACTCGTGGATGGCCAGTCGTTCGAGGTGGGCGTCGAGGTCGGTTTTGGTGTAGCGCCAGTCGAACGGGCTGGCGGTGGCGTTGTAGCGAGTCTCGAAGGCCAGCAGTCGCTGTTCGAGGGTGCCGAGGTCAGCGAAGTCGGCGGGCTTGATGACCTTGCGTTGCACGATGGAGAAGTAGATCTCGATCTGGTTGAGCCAGGAGGCATGGATCGGGAGGTGGACCAGGACCGCGTTGGGCCAGGCCTCAGCCATCCGCTCGACCGAGGCCGGTCCGGCGTGGGAGGAGCCGTTGTCGACGACCCAGAACACCCGCCGGGCTGTGGCGTAGGGCTGTTGGGCCATGACCTGTTCGACGAGTTCGCTGAACGGGGTGATCCCGGTGGTCGGGGCGCACCGGCCGATGACGGTGGCGTGGTGGACGTCGAGCGCAGCGAGGTAGGCCACGGTGCCGCCGCGGGTGTATTCGAACTCGACCCGCCGGGTCCGTTCCGGGCCGGGCGGCAGGTCGGGGTGGCGGCGCCTCAACGCCTGGAGCTGGGACTTCTCATCGGCGCTGATCACATACTCGTCCGGCCGCAGCCGACGGCCGTCCCAGACCCGCTCGTAGAGGTCGAGCACCCGTTCTGCTTTAGCGGCGAAGTCTGGGTCGCGGGGGAAGATCCAGGACCGGTGCCGCCACGGCTTGATCGCATCAGCGTCCAGCCAACGCCGCACCGTGGACCCGGACAAAGTGTCGGTGATGCCGCGCGCCACGGCCTCCTCGGCCAGGTCCTGACACGACCACCGCGACAGCGGCAGCTGGTGCTCGGCGGGCAGTGAACACGCCAGCGCCTTGACCCCGGCCACCGCGGCGGCCGAGAACACCGGTGGACGTCCCGACCGGGGCCGGTCGGTGAGTCCCTTCAAACCCGCCGCGGCGAACCGGCCCCGCCAGGTCCGCACGGTGTCGACGTGCAGGCCGAGGTTGCGGGCGATCGAGGCGTTGCTGTGGCTATCGGCGGCGGCCAACACGATGCAGGCCCGCTGCACCATCTGCAGCGGCGCCTTACGTGCGCGGGCCAAGGCTTCCAGCTCCGCGCGGTCTCGGTCGGTGAGAGTGATCAGGACCGGGGAAGAGGTCATGGTCATAACCCGTTGTCCCGCGCTGCCGGCCGGTCCCGGCGCCGACACGCCGATCCGACGCCCGGCAGGTCACTCCCGGGTCCACCATGGGTGGCATGGCGAAGGTCCCCGAGTCCACGAAATCCTCACTGGCCTACAAGCTCTCCGCCCGTGCGCGGGAACGCTGGCCGCAGCTGAGCGATGTCGAGGTCACCCACCGAGCCGGGTTCGCCTACGTCACTGGCACCACCCCCAACGGCGACGACCTACCGCTGTGTCGGCTCCGCTACGGCGGCTCGGCCAGCCTTTGGGGCTTCGCTATCTACCGGGCCAGCCACGGCGACTACCAACCCAGCATGCTGCCCAGCGGCGCCACCGCCGGTAGCCCCGAAGACGCCCTCGACACCGCCTGCGGCCTCTACCTCGGCGACCCCACCGCCTGGACCTGAACCCCCGAAGAACTAACAGCGAGAAGCACCAGTGAGGCTTCGCCTCTGACCGCCGAGTTCGGGGAAGTGTCAGATAAACGGTGGATCTGATCTGGTCTCATGATCAGTTTCCGGCCGGATGGATCCGGCCCTCGAAGGTGATGGCGAACGCGTTCAGGGCGGGCTTCCACCTCGTCGCCCATCGTGCCTTGCCCTTGCCGGTGGGGTCCAGGGATCGGGTGACCAGATAGAGGCATTTCAGCGCGGCCTGGTCTGAGGGGTAATGGCCGCGGGCCCGGACCGCTCGGCGGTAGCGGGCATTGATCGACTCGATGGCGTTGGTGCTACAGATGATCTTGCGGATCTCGACGTCGTAGTCCAGGAACGGCACGAACTCCGACCAGGCGTTGCGCCACAGCCGGCTGATCGCCGGATAGGGCTTGCCCCACTTCTGGTCGAACTCCTCGAACCGGGCCAGCGCCTCGGCCTCGGAGGCGGCGGTGTAGACCGGCCGCAGGTCATGGGCGATCTGGTCCCAGTACTTCCGCGACGCGAACCGGAACGTGTTCCGGATCAGATGGATGATGCACGCCTGCACCACCGCCAGCTCCCATACGGTGGTGATGGCGTCGGGGAGGGCTTTGAGGCCGTCGCGGACCGCGATGCAGACGTCTTGGACGCCGCGGTTCTTCAGCTCGGTCAGCACCTGCAGCCAGAACTTGGCGCCCTCACCGCCGTCGCCGGCCCACAGACCGAGGATGTCGCGTTCCCCGTGGACGGTGACTCCGACAACGACGTAGATGGGTTTGTTGCGGACCTGTCCGTCGCGGACCTTCACCACGATGGCGTCGATGAAGATCACGGGATACACCGGATCCAGCGGTCGGTTGCACCACTCGGTCATCTCCTCGATCACCTTGTCGGTGATCTTCGACACCGTCTCCTTGGACACCGAGGCGCCGTAGACCTCGGCGAAGTGCGCCGAGATCTCCCCGGTGGTCAGACCGCGCGCCGTGAGGGACAGCACGATCTCATCGACCCCGGTCAACCGGCGTTGCCGCTTCTTCACAATCTGCGGCTCGAAGCTGGCGTCGGTGTCGCGGGGGACGTCGATCGCGACCGGGCCAATCTCGGTCAGCACCGTCTTCGACCGAACCCCGTTACGGGAGTTGCCATAGTTCCGGCCGGCCGGATCGTGCTTGTCGTAACCGAGATGCCCGGCCATCTCCTCCTCGAGCGCGGTCTCCAACACCCGCTTGGTCAGCTGGTTCAACAACCCGTCCGGGCCGACCAGCTCAACACCGTGTTCCTTGGCCTGCGCCAGAAGCTGCTGGGCCAGCCGCTCCTGATCGACCTCCTCCTTCGCTGCTGCCACAGGCTCCAGCGTGTCACTCATGGTCTGTCTCCTCTCGGATCAGACCAGCCAGTTCCACCGTTTTCCTGACAGTCCCGCTCCTGCGCCGTCCACGGCTGGGGTGGCAACGGGGCCGGTCGGGCCTGTTGTTGCTTTCATGGTCGTCCCTTTCTGGGGTGTTCGGTGGATGAGGCGTGTGCACGGAGCGGCGTGTCGTCTGTGTGGCGGTAGCTGTCGAGGGTGTCGGCGAGTGCCTGGCCGATGGAGGTGGCCTGGCCGCCGAGCTTGGTCGCGATCTTGCTGCTGTCGACGATG
>DASQUF010000018.1:0-6134 GCA_035641435.1 Propionibacteriaceae bacterium
CGATCCAGGATTGGGGTCAGCTCCGCCAGGACGGGCACCTGACGCACCCGCCGAGACTTCGGGGTCTGCAACTCCCCAGCGGAGAAAGCCCGGCGGATGGTCACCACCCCCGTAGCTAGATTCACGTCTCCGACCTGGAGCGCCGTCAACTCACCCGCCCGCAGACCGAGCAGCGCGGCCAACCGCACATAGTCGCCGTAACGCCGGCTCACCAGGTCACAAGCGACGGCCAAACGGTCGACCTCCTCGACCATCAGAGTTGGCGTCACACGTTCGACGCCAGCACGGGCGCGCTCAACAGCCGACATCGGGCTCGCCGACAGATCGCCCAACTTGACCGCGAAGCGGAACAACCTGGCCAGGCAGTTCAGCGTCCCGGCGACGACGGTCGGGCTGGCGTCGTCGGACTTCCACACCCGCTGAGCCGATTCGATGTGCGCCGCAGTGATCGCACTCAGCGCGCGATGTCCAAACTCCGGGATGATCCGCCGAGACAGATGCGACCGATACGTCGGCCTCGGGGCTCAGCGGTCGACTAGTCCGGCGTCGTAGGCGGCGATCACCAGGTGGGTGCGGTCGCGGGCGCCGAGCTTGGTCAGCAGCCGGCCGACATGGGTCTTGGCGGTCGCGGCCGACATGTGGAGGGCGGCGCCGATCTCGGCGTTGGACAGGCCTCGGGCGACAGCCGCGAGGACCTCGATCTCCCGTGCCGTCAGCGAGTTGAACCACGCCGGCTTGGCGGTAGCCGGCGGGGCTTCGACGAATGCGGTGATGAGCCGCCGCACGAGCGACGGGGCCAGGACCGACTCGCCTTGGGCGACCTGGTGCACCGCCGCCAGCAGGTCGGCCGGCTGCGCGTCCTTGAGCAGGAACCCGCTTGCGCCTGCCCGCAGGGCGGCATGGAGTACTCGTCCAGGTCGAACGTGGTCAGCACGATCACCCGGGTCTTCGATAACGCCGGATCTGCGGAGATTGCAGCGGTCGCGCTGACACCGTCCCGGCCGGGCATCCGGATGTCCATCAGGACGACGTCGGGATGCTCCCGACGTACGACGGTGAGCGCGGCATCTCCGGACTCCGCCGTCCCGACCACGGTGATCTCGGGATCCGAGGCGAGCAGGGCCGCGAACCCCGAGCAGACGAGGTGTTCGTCATCGACCACCACGACCGAGATCATCGCGGTTGATCAGGTCACTGGCAGGCTTGCGGTCACCAGAAAGCCACGTCCCGTCGAGGGGCCCGCGGTCAGCCTTCCGCCTAGGGCTTCGGCTCGTTCTCGCATCCCGGCGATGCCGTGGCCCGTCCGCGTCCCTGGTTCCCGTCCGACGTCACTTCCGGATCCGTCGTCACCCACAGCAACCTCAACCCGCCCGTCGTGGTGGTCCACCTGCACGCTGGCCGCCGACGCGTGCGCATGCCGGACGACGTTGGTGAACGCCTCCCGGGTGATGCGATAGACCGCCGCTCCGGTTTGGCGCGGTATCGCCTCGAGGTCGTCCGGCAGCGTCAGCTCCACGGTCAGACCGGTCGAGCGAATCGTCTCGACCAGATCAGGTAGGTCGGCGAGGCCCGGCGCCGGGTGGTAGTCGGGCTCGTCCTCCCGCAGAGCAGCGACCACCGCGCGCACCTCGTCCAAGGAGCTCCGGCTGACCCGCGCAATGCTGTCCAGTGCCTCGGCGGCTTTCTCAGGCTCGTTCGCCATCAGATGATGACCCACGCCGGCCTGAACCGCGATGGTGCCGAGAGAGTGGCCGATGATGTCATGCAACTCCCGCGCGATCCGCAACCGCTCCTCACTCGACCGTCGCCGCGCCGCCTCCTCGACCGTCTGAGCGCGCGCCTCCGCCAGGTCCACCCGAAGGCGGCCCGCTCGACCGAGCGCCAGAGTGATCGCCAGGGCGAGGACGGAGGTGAACGCGTCACGCGCGGCGAACGGTGCACCGCCGGCCCACCACAGCAGGCCGAAGCAGCCAAGAGCCGCCGCGGTGCACACGGCTACCTCCCGCGCCGGGCGAGCGACCGCCACGAAATAGCCACCAAAAAGCAGGATCAGGGGCAACGCGCCTGCGTTGTAGCCGAGCAGCCACAACCCTGTCGTCGCCAGCAGACTGATCAAGAACGCTGCGGTCGGCCAGCGGCGTCGGCAGGCGAACGGCACCGTGGCGAGCACCAGGAGCAGCACGAACAACCAGTCGCGAGGGGTGTACCGGTAGTAGTAGGGGTCGTTTGTCGTCGGTGCCACCCACTGATCCAGCCGATGGCCAGGAACCCCAGCGCAACCAGGCCGTCGACGATGCGTCGGTCCCGGGTCGGGTCTTTGGCCACGTCAGAAACGGTACGGCCAATTGTTATCAGCGCGCATCGCCCGGCAGGGGTACGTCGGTGTCACCCTCGCGGCGTACCAGCCGGGCCGATCTCGAGCCGGCCGGGCGATGTGCCAGGGGGAGAACCAGCCGAGGCTGAGGGCATGACCACCACACAGTCGCTGCCGGCGCAGATCGCCGCCGCGAAGAACTCAGCGCAGTACTCCTTACCGAAGATCCTGGGCATCTGGGCCTCAGTGACCGTCCCGATGGCGGTCCTGACGTTCGTCGTCGCCCCGGCGATCATGCCCCACACATCCCTGCACCGCGGAATCGTGCACTGGATCGCCATCGTGGTCGGGATGATGTGGCAGTTCGTCGTCTCGCTGGCCATCCTGCGTCACGAACTGGGCGGCCTGCGTTGGGCGGCCGTCAAGGAGCGGATCTGGCTCAACCTCCCGAGCGACCCGCGCACCGGTCAGCCGCGACGGCGACTGTTCGTCTGGGTTATCCCGGCCATTGCCGCCAACGTCCTCGGCGGGTATCTGGCACTCCGGCTCGACACCGCGTGGACCGACTGGCTGCCCGCCTTGCGGGAGCCTTCGTATGCGGGGGTCGGGGGGCTAGTCGACCCGCAGTTCCAGGGTGCGTGGTGGCTGCTCGGGCTGACGCTGGTGAGCTTCTCGTTCAACTACCTGCTCGGTGAGGAACTGCTGTTCCGCGGCGTGCTGCTGCCGCGGATGGCCGGGGTCTTCGGACGCTGGGACTGGGTCGCCAACACCGTGCTGTTCGGGCTCTACCACGTGCACAAGATCTGGTCCTGGCCCAGCATGATCACCAGCTCCTTCGGCTACGCCTGGGCCGCCAGGCGCTACCGCAGCCTGTGGATGGGCGTGATCGTGCACGGCGTCGAAGGCTTTTTCATCGTGCTGGTTCTGGCCGTGATCCTCGGCTGGTATCCGTAACCACTGGCCTTAGCACGAATCCCCAGAAACCCACGCTAAACGAACGCTTCCGTCGGCCTGAGCGCGCTGCACAACGCGTGCTGACCGACGGGAGCGTTCCTAAACGGGCTCTTCACGATCGAGGGTGTAGTTGGGGCCTGAAGCCGCCGGTCTCCAGTAGTGATCTGGCGATGTAGTTGATCAAGTTGCGGAAGCCGAAGGCGGATCCGCGGAGGTGTTCGAGTCGGCCGTTGATTGCTTCGGTCGGGCCGTTGGAGGTGCCGGGGCGGTCGAAGTAGGCGAGCACGTCGGCGGCCCGTTTGGTCAGGGTCCTTCCGAGCGTGATCACCTCACGCAGGGCGCCGGGTACGCCTTGGCTGATCGAGTCGATCAGCCGTTGCATCAGCTCTCGGCCTCGGGTCTGGTCGGGTTCGCGGTAGGCAGCGATCATGCGCTGGTAGATCCCCCAGGTCGCTTGGACCTCGACGTGCGCGTCGTCGGCGAACAGGTTGGTCAGCCGTTGTTGCTGTTTGTCGGTGAGCAGGTCGGCGCCGGTGTGCAATGTCCGCCGTGCCCGGTAGAGCGGGTCGCTCTTCCGGCCGCGGTGGCCGCACGTGTGCTGTTGCAGACTCGGCTGCCGGTGGGAACCTCCCATCCGGACCGATCTGTCCCGAGACGGGATCATACCTTCTAATCACAATGTTGTAACTATCTTCTCTGACGTGTGCAGGCGCAGGCTCTGACTCCGAGGGCTGCCCGTCCAGGCTGACTCACGCCAAGGGTCGCAACCCGTGGCTCGGGCCTGCTTGGGATGGTCGATCTAGTGTGGTGTGAGCTGGTGTGAACTGGAAGGTGGCCGAGGGCGGGCGGACCGGATACTCAAGCGCACAACGATTGTGCTTACCAATCTGCTTACCAATGAAGGCGAGAACCGCCGATTACCCGTGTACGTCCACGGACTCAGCTAAACCTCGGTTCGCCGCCACAAGGCGGGCCGACCTTGGCTGACACGGAAGCGGTCAGGGCAACGGCTGGTCCTGACCGGGTCGTCCCGAACCGGCGGAGGATGTGATCATGGCTCCACCCGTCGGAGGACGGGTGGAGCCACGGTCGATTCTTGGGTCACCGCTTCGAGGTGAAGCGGTGAGGTACTACCGGACGCGAGCGGCTTCGCCGGCACGGACGGCTTCGCGGCTGTTCACCGACCGGGAGCCGAAGAGGCCGCCGATGGAGGAGACTACGCCGCCGAGCAGCAGCCCGAAGAAGCCGTAGGTGGCGCCGGACTGCGCCGCGTCGGCGGCCTGCTGAGCCGCCTGCTCGGCCTGCCGGGTCTGCTCCGGTGTCGGGTTGGGGATGTCAGAGGGCTGGACCTGGCTGATCTGCGAGCCGAGCCCGCCCACGACGTTGCCCAGGACGCCGCCCACGGCACCGGCGGTGCCCAGGGTCAGCACGACGACGAACAGCACCGTGGCCAGGATGGCAGTGGCCCAGGTGAGGAAGCCGTGGATCAGACCACCGCGGACGGCCATCGCGCCGGCGACGCCACCGGCGCCGAAGAAGGCGATCAGGACGCCGATGATGCTGACCACAGCGGCGCCGGCGCCAGAGCCGGTGAGCCCGGCGGCGGCGGTGAGCAGCGAGAAGAGGAACACGATGGCGAGGAACGTGACGACGCCGGCGAAGATGGCGCCCCACGAGACGTTCTGCACCCGGCCACCGCGGGCGTTGCCGATGGCGTTGTCCTTCCATGACACCTCGGTGGTGCCGCCGGCTGTGTGGCTACCGGTGTCGTCCAGGTCGAGACCCGGCGCGTTGCGGGACCCGGACGAGCTGACTGACTGAGACATTGTTCTCCTTGCTTGGTTGCTGAGGGCGGCGAGAAGATTCTCGGGGCCCGATAGGTCTTGCTTATTGGCTGCGAATCGGGGCTGGCGGCAGCGATCCGCCTCGAGTGAGTTGGGATCGCCGGGTGAGCGCCGGGTCCTTCAGCGCCGGAGGTCCGCGTCGAGGTCACCGCTCACATCGCCGTCGACCTCGAGCTGCTCCTTGCGGACGGTCTCGTCGACCGTGGCCTGCTCGGTGACCTTCTCGGTGTTGAGCTTGACCCGCTCCACCGGTACGGCCTTCTTCTCCACTACGGGCCGTTCGGCGTGCAGGGTGACCTCGTGGACCGCCTCGGTGATCTCCGGCCCGTCCATCGACTGCGCCCGGTTGGCGTCGGTGATCGGCTCCCGGGTGATCCGGGCCTCCTCGCGGCGCAGCGGCACGGTCTGGGTGACGTTCTCGGTCACCACGAGCTTCCGCAGCCGCGCCCGGCCGGCCTCGCGGGTCTGCACGCCGACGCGCAACCGCTCCTCGGACCGCGTCATGGCCGTGTCGGTCGTGGGCCCGCTGGTGTCGCGCCCCTTCGTCGGCGTGGCAGTCTCCGCCGTGTCGGCGTACTGGCCGCTGCTGGTGTACTGGTCACTGAGACCGTAGTAGGTGTACAGCTGCTGCTCATCCTGCGGCCAGAGGTGACCTTCGGAATCGACGCGGGGGGCGTCCTTGACGGTGTTCTTGTCGTAGTCGACCGCGATGTCGTCGCCAGTCGCCCGCGCGCCACGCAGCGGCACGAAGGACTCCGAGGTTTCGAAGAGGCCCGTCTTGACGGTCACCCACTCGGGGGCGCCGGTCTCGTCGTCGAGGTAGACCTGACCGATGCCGCCGATCTTGGTGCCGTCGGGGTCGACAACCTTGCCGCCCCGGCCGAGCAGGCCCTGCAGTTGGTCAGTGGTGAGAGTCATGTCGAAATCCGTTTCTGGTGGGAAGGCTTGATGGAAAGGTCATGGCTGTCCGGACGACATCTCGTTACGAGAAACGCCGGATCGGCCCGAGGACACGCAGGAAT
>DASQUF010000019.1:0-9242 GCA_035641435.1 Propionibacteriaceae bacterium
ACTTCACCGCTGGGGTCGCGGTCGCAACTCGGCGGTGAGACAGTTTGATCATCGGGACAGCCGCGACCAGGCACCGGCGATGCGGCCGGGAAAGGAGGACCGTGAATCTCGAGAAGGTCATCTTCGGCTTCTTCGTGCTGCTCGCGGCCACGCTCAACTTCGGGTTCTTCATCGGCGACATCGCCAACCCGAACCTGCACAACATCTACGAGCTGTTCGCGGCGCTCGCCGTCAGCCTCATCGCGACCGTGCTGAAGTTCGGCGACCGTACCCAGATCGGCGCGGTGCACCTGGCCACCAGCCTGGTCGCCGATCTGCAGCTCATCGCGGCGGCCGTCGTCTGGGTCTGGGCCGTCGAGATCGCCGCCGACGGCCTGACGGCGGTCCATACGGCGAGCATGGTGTCGCTGTCCGGCGGCGCGCTGCTGGCCAACCTGGTCTCGGTCGTGCTGCTGGTGACCGAGACCGTCACCTTCCACCGCGGTTGACCTAGGCGCACCGGTGAGTAACCCGCTGCTGATCTTCTGGGCCCAGCTGTTCGGCGGTCGCCGTGACCAGGGCAGTCGCGTACCGCCGCGGGCGCACATCGAGTCGTCGACCCAGGCATCCTCGGCGATCTTCCTGGTGATGCGGCGCCTGCGGACGCCGCTGAACACCCTCATCGTCATCTTCTTCGTCAGCGTCGTCGGGCTGACCCTGATCCCCGGCGTCGATCCCGAGGGCAACCCGGCGCGACTCAGTCTCTTCGAGTCCTTCTACTTCATGAGCTACACGGCGACCACGATCGGCTTCGGCGAGCTGCCGTACCCGTTCACCGCCGCACAGCGGCTCTGGGTAACATTCTCGATCTACCTGTCGGTGGTCGGGTGGGCGTACGCGATCGGCTCGATGCTGACCCTGCTCCAGGACCAGTCGTTCCGGCAGGCGCTCGCGTTCCGGCGGTTCACCCGCAAGGTGGACGGCCTGCGGGAGCCCTTCCTGCTGTTGGCGGGCTACGGGCGGGCCGGTGAGCTGCTCACCAAGGCGTTCGACGAGCTCGGACAACAGGTCGTGGTGATCGACGAGTCGTCCGACCGGGTCGACGCCCTCGACCTGGGTTCGTACCACGCCGACATCCCCGGCCTGGCCGCGGACGCCGCGAACCCGCACCACCTGAGCGCCGCCGGCCTCGGCCATCCGTTCTGCTCCGGCGTGCTGGCCCTGACCAATGACGACGAAACCAACCTGGCCGTCGCCATGACCGCGGCGCTGGTCCGGCCGGAGCTGCCGGTCATCACCCGGACCATCTCGGCGCCGATCGCGGACCGGATGCGGGCCTTCGGCAACCCGACGGTGGTCAACCCCTTCGACCGGTTCGGCGAGCACCTACGGCTGGCGCTGAACGCTCCGGCGTCCTACCAGCTCCTCACCTGGCTCGAGGCCGGACCGGGCGCGGAGCTGCCCGAGCGGGGGGATCCGCCCACCGACGGTCGCTGGGTGATGTGCGGCTACGGCCGATTCGGTCGGGAGGTCACCGCGGATCTGCGCGAGGCGGGCCTCGAGGTCACCGTCATCGAGCCCGCCGAGCGGGGCCGGCCGGAACCAGGGGTGATCATCGGCGACGCGTCCGACCCCGAGGTGCTGGCCAGGGCAAACCTCGCCAGCGCGGTCGGGTTCGTGGCCGGGACGGACAACGACACGACCAACTTGTCGATGCTGGCCACCGCACGCCGACTGAACCCTCAGCTGTTTCTCGCCGCCCGTCAGAACCGACCGACCAGCGCAGCCCTCTTCAAGGCGATGCGGGTGGACGCCCTCTTGGTGCCGACCGAGGTCGTCGCTCACGAGGTCTACGCCCAGATCAGCACGCCGCTGCTGTGGCGCTTCATCCAGGAGATGCCCGCCCAAGGCGACCAGTGGGCGGCCGAGCTCATCCAGCGGCTGCGGCACAACTGCGGTCGTGAGCTCCCCGCTCTCTGGAAGATGAAGCTCGACGGAGAGCAGGCACCATCCCTCGGCGGCTGGCTCGCCCAGGGCCGGGTCACCCTGGGTGACCTGCTGCGCAGCCCTGAGGATCGCGGGCGGCGCCTACGGGTGGTGCCGTTGCTGCTCCTCCGCGACGACAAAGCCGTCCTCACCCCCAATGGCGAGACGGTGCTGGCTCCCGACGATCAGATGCTGTTCGCGGGAGAGGGTTCGGAGAGACGCGAACTCGAGAGCACCCTGGTGATCGACTCGACCGCGGCGTACGTCCTGTTCGACCAGCACATTCCCGCGAGCTGGGTGTGGCGCAAATTGTCCGGGAAGGACTTCACGCGGGAACCGGTCTGAGGTCAACGCCGCTTCCGAGGATGCGGCCCCGTGGCACGTCGCGCGACATCGCCAGCTCCGGTGTGAGTGCGCCCTTCGACAAGCTCAGGGCACCTGCGGTCTGAGCGCCCCTCGACGGGCTCGAACCCATACGCTCATCGGACCCCTTTGACGGGCAGGATCGCCGCGGCTCCGAGAATGGCGCAGACCCCGGCAACCGTGTACAGCACGCCGTAGCTGCCCCGGCCGATGGCCAGGATGGCCGGCGCCATAGCCGGCGCGATGGAGAAGGGAAGTGCGGCGGCGATGTTGAGCACACCGAGATCCTTGGCGGCGTTGTCCTTGTTCGGCAGCACATCGGCAACGAGTGCCAGGTCGACGGCCATGTACATGCCGAAGCCCAGTCCGCCGATGGCCATGGCGACGAGGAAGGCGTTGAAGTCGCTGGCGACGGCGATGCCGAACATCGCCAGGCCGTAGACGACCGCCGCGGTGAGGACGAAGATCTTTCGCCGGCCGGTCCAGTCCGAGAGTCGGCCGCCAACGACGGAGGCGACGACGACGAACGTGGACTGGATAAGGGTGCCGAGGAAGATCTGTCGCGGCACATCAGCCTCGGGGCTGCCGATCTTGTCCAGCAGGTAGTAGGCCTGGTACGTGATCAGAAAGGCGTACGCCAGGACGAACAGGAAGCGACTGGCGAAGGCCCAGGCGAAGTCTGGGCTGGTCCGCGGGTTGACGTAGAAGGTGCTGGCGAACTCCCGCAGCGACCAGGGCGGCTTATCGGCCTTGGCCAGCCGCCGATCCTTCAGGGTGACCGCGAAGAGTAGGACGAAAAAGCCGCCGATCGCACAGGGGACCAGGAACATGGCCAGCTGGTTGCCCGTGAACAGCTGGACCAGAAAGGTGCCGCTGACGGAGGCAATCGGCAGGCAGACACCGAGGACGCCAGCCACCAGCCCACGTTGCGCGGTCGGGACCTGATCGGGCAGCACCGCCACCACGGCGGCGAGCTGTGCGTTGAACAACAGCTGGGCCACGCACCATCCCACCAGAACGACCGGGATGCTGGGTGCCAACGCGACCACCAGGACGCCGAGGGAACCGCCCACCAGCCCGACGACCATCCAGGGCCGCCGCATGCCCAGCGGCGAGGAGGTGCGGTCGCTCAGCTTGCCGAAGAACGGATTGGCGAAGATGGCCAAGAAACTGCCGACCCCGGTGACCAGCGACAAGCTGTTGGGTGCCTGTTCGATCCCGACCAGCGAGTTGATCTTCAGGGCCAGGGTGACCAGGACCGGCGCGAGGAACATCAGGGTGATGCCCAGGTACGCCAGCGCGTACAGCGTGAGAAAGCCCCAGCCGACCCGGTGCTCCGCGGGTTGTTCCGGCACCACCGCAGTGTCCCCCGAACCAAGAAAGCGCCGGCCAGATGGCCGGCGCTTCTCTCGATCTGCAGCGAATGACTCAGATGGGACGAACGTTGTCCGCCTGCGCGCCCTTCGGACCTTGGGTGGTCTCGAACTCCACGCGCTGTCCCTCATCGAGTGACCGGTAACCGGACGACGCAATCGCGCTGTAGTGCACGAACACATCCGCTCCCCCACCATCGACCTCGATGAAGCCGAAGCCCTTCTCGCCGTTGAACCACTTGACGGTTCCCTGTGCCATGAAACTCTCCTATTACGTCGAGGCCGCACCTCGCGACTCTCAGACTGCTGTCGGACGCCGGTCTAGCCACCGCCCACGCAATTTCCCAGGGGCGTAGCACTTACCACGGCTCAAGAACTGCAACAGCACGTCAAGTGTCTCATGCCTCGAGGCCGACACGCCAATGCGGACTGTCGACACTGTGAGGTCAGCCTTCGCCGGACGAACGAGACCGCACTCGTACGCCCGGATCACCGCCTGGACCCGGTCGCGCAGGCCGAGCTTGGCCAGCAGGCGAGCACATGCGTCTTTGACCGTGGCTTCGCCGATTCTCAGCCGTTCGGCGATCTCGGGGGTGCTGCTCTCGCGGAACATCGCAGGGGCGCCACCGGCTGGTCTCCTCGTTGCTTGCCGCCAAGCAGCTCGGATCGGCGTAACGTCAGTCGGAACAGGGTTGAGCGAAGGAGTTTCCATGTTGTCGAGCTACACACCCGTCCCGACGTTGGCCGTCGCCGACCTGACCAAGGCCCGCAGCTTCTACCAGGACGCCCTCGGCCTCACGGTGCAGCGGGACGGGCCGGGTGGCGTGGCGTACACCTGTGGGACCGGAAACCTCTTCGTCTATGAGTCGGCGTACGCCGGGACCAATCAGGCCACCGCAGTGACCTTCGATCTGCCGGTGTCGGACTTTGATGCCGAAGTTGACGCCCTCCGGGCCAAGGGCATCGAGTTCATGACCTTCGAGATGGACGGCTTCGAGTGGACAGACGGAGTCGCCTCGATGGGCGGTGAGGGAAAGGCCGTCTGGTTCAGCGACCCGGATGGCAACATCTTGAACCTCTCCACCGGCGAAATGTAGCCCCTCGACTATGTCTCGATGACGGTCGGCGCATCGCTGCCCACGGACCTCCAGACACCGTGCCTGGTGGTCGACCGCGACATTCTTGACGGCAACCTGGCCGCAATGGCAAGTCGGGCGCGTGACTGCGGCGTCGCTCTGCGCCCGCATGCCAAGACCCATAAGTGTGTGGAGATCGCCCGCCGCCAGCTGGCGTTGGGCGCCGTCGGTCTGACGGTGGCGACGGTGGGCGAAGGGGAGGTTTTCGCCGCCGCGGGCTTTCCCGACCTGTTCATCGCGTACCCACTGTGGGCCGCTGGAGTGCGGGGCATGAGGTTACGGGCACTGGCCGAGCGGGTGGCGCTGCGGGTCGGCGTCGACTCCAGCGAAGGAGCGGAGGTTCTGACCGGAGCCCTCGCGGGCACCGAAGCGGAGGTTGTGGTCGAGGTGGACAGCGGCCACCACCGCACGGGCGTAGGACCGGCGCGGGCGGGTGAGGTCGCGGTGACGGCGCGGCGCGCCGGGCTGCGCGTAGCGGGGGTGTTCACCTTCCCGGGACATGGCTACGGCCCCGACCAGCGGGAGCGGGCAGCCGCTGACGAGGCTCGCGCACTGCAGCAGGCCGCCACCGCGTTGCGCGACGCCGGGATGGAGGCAGGGTTGCGCAGTGGTGGATCGACGCCGACTGCGGCGCTGCTCGACCCGCAGACGCTGAACGAGATGCGTCCCGGGGTCTACGCCTTCAACGACGCTCAGCAGGTCGAGCTCGGAGCGGCTGGTTGGGAGACAGTTGCTCTGACCGCGGCAGCCACGGTCGTCAGCCGCCATGGCCGCAACCTCGTCCTCGATTCCGGGAGCAAGGTGCTGGGAGCCGATCGACCTGCGTGGGCGACCGGCTGCGGCCGCCTGCTCGACTTCCCCCAAGCGCGGGTCGTGGCCCTGTCCGAGCACCATGCCACGGTCACCTTTCCCGAGGGTGCCTCGCTGCCGGAACTTGGGTCGGCAGTTCGGGTGGTCCCCAACCATGTCTGCGCTGCCGTCAACCTCGCCGACGTGCTCGTCGTCACCGACAACGGAGCCGTGGTAGATCACTGGCCGGTCGCGGCTCGCGGCCGGAACGCCTAGACAGAGTCAGGCTTTCCTCGAGATCACTTCACGCGTACTCGCCCGCAAGGTAGGCGTGGATCAGCCGCACGGCGGTCGCGCCTTCGCCCACCGCAGCCGCCACCCGTTTGACGGATCGGGACCGGACATCGCCGGCGGCAAACACACCGGGCACGCTGGTCTCGAGCAGCATCGGCGGGCGCTCGAGCGGCCAGGCCGGGGCGACCTCTGCTGTCCCGGCAAGCTGGCCGGTGAGCAGATAGCCCTGAGAGTCACGCGCCACCGTCCCGGCCAACCATCCGGTGTGCGGCTCCGCCCCGATGAGCACGAACAGCGCCGTGGCGGAGATGGTCGCTTGCCGACCGGTGGTGTGGTCGACCACGGTCAGTACCTCCAGGCCGCCAGATCCTCCCCCGTCGACGATCTCGCTCCGCACCCGTACGGAGATGGCGGGATTGCTGGTGATCTCAGTGATCAGGTACTTCGACATGGTGGCGGCGAGGCCGGAACCCCGCACCAGCATGGTGACCGACCGCGCGTACCGGGCGAGGTGGACTGCCGCCTGGCCCGCGGAGTTCCCGCCGCCGACCACCACCACGTCGCACCCCTGCGTCGCACGGGCTTCGCCCCCCGCGGCGCCGTAGAAGACCCCGGCCCCGACCAAGGCCTCCAGGGCGGGGACGTTCAGCCGGCGCCAGGCCACGCCCGTGGCGAGCACGACGGCCCGGGCCGACACCGCGCTGCCGTCGGTCGTGTGCACGATTCGGTCGGCATCCCGCACTTCTACGCTGGTCGCGCGTTGCGTCAGCACGAAATCGACGCCGAAGAGCCAGGCCTGCTCGCTGGCGCGGACGCCTAGGTCCTGGCCGCTGACCCCGTGACGAAAGCCCAGATAGTTCCGGATCAGCGAGCTGGTGCCGGCCTGGCCGCCGGGAATCTCTGGTTCCACCACCATGGTGTGCAGCCCCTCCGAAGCGGCGTACACGGCGGCGGCCAGACCCGCCGGTCCGGCGCCGACGACGAGCACGTCGCAGGTCGTGGTCGGAGGGCTGGTGCTCACCCCGAGCACATCGACCACGTCTGCGTTGGTTGGATCGACCAGGACGGCTCCGGAGTGGAAGAGCATCACCGGAAGTCGTGTGCCGTCCTCGCCGGCTTCGGCGAGGACCTGGCGTCCCGCCTCGGTCTCCGGCGAGAAGAACCAGTACGGGACGCTTCCTCTGGTCAGCAGGTCCCGCACTTCGTGCGATCGTGCGGCCAACTGGTGCCCGACGATCCGGACGGCCACGCTCGGGGCGTCCTGGGTGGTGTTCCAGGCGGCGAGAAACTCGCTGATGCTGGGATAGAGGATCTGCTCCAGCGGGGCCCACGGATCGAACAGGTGGTAGTCGATCCGCCCGAGCGCCATTCCCGCCACGATCGGGTGATCCGAGGACCAGTTGCCGCGCTTGATCAGCAGGATCCGTTTGGCGTGGGGTTCCAGCCGACGGACGTGAAGCAGGAAGTCGGCGGGCGGTGGGTTCGACAGCCGTTCTTCGGCGATCACCAGCGCGATGCGGCCGCCCTCGGCAATCTGGGATTCCAGCCGGACCAGCGCGGCGTCGGTGGTGGCCACGGCCATTACGGCGTAGTCCGCGCCGAACCGGCGGGCGATGTCATGGACGAGCCTCTGCCGGACGCCCTCATCCCCGGAGACGACGAGGATCAGTGGTTGCGCGCCGTCCGTTCTGCTCTGGGTCACGGCAGCATTCTTCTCACCCTGCGTCGACGGCGAACCGCACGATGCCGCGGACATCCAGGCCGCGCCCGGTCTCGAGAGCCTGAGCGTACGCGGCGTCCCCCAGGCTCTGCCGGGTTCGCTCGACCACCTGCTGCCGGAGCGACTCGTCGGGCAGGTAGTACCCGTAGGTCTTGTTGTCCGTGGTCTCGTGCAGGGTCTGCGCGGCACCGAGCAGGACGGGAACCCGGTCCGGCGCGTTCTCCGCGTACTCCACGGTGGCCAGGGCTTCCAGGAAGTAGGCCAGATTGGCCAGGTCGTGGTTCTGCTCGGACAACGCGATGCCCTCGGTCAGGTGCGTCCGGGCGCCACTGTGGTCGCTCTGCGCCATGGCGGCCTGAGCCAGGTTGTAGAGCGCGACATAGATCGCTAGACGGTCCCCCCGTCCCCGAGCCAGGTCCAGTCCGCGGCCGATCTCCGTGGTGGCGCCGGCTGGATCATCCCGGGCAAGCAGGATGGTGCCGAGCCAAGCGTGGATCAGCGAGGTCATCCACATGTCCCCGGCCTCCTCGGTGAGGGGAAGGGCTTGCCGCAGCCGGTCCTCGGCCTTGTCGAGGTCGCCGAGGGCCATAGCGGCCAGCCCGGTGCCGGCCCGGGCGGCCCCCGCGATCTCGACGTCGCCGAGCTCGGTGGCGAGGACGAAGCCTCGCTCCCAGTGGTCCGCGCTGGCGGGCACCTGCCCGGCCGCGTACGACGTAGTCGCGGCCGTCAGGTGAACCCGGGCCAGCACGGGGGGTGGGAGGTCGGCGGTCAGGCACCGGAGTGCACGCTTCAGACCGACCAACGGCTTGCTCCGCAGCCACCAGTACAGCCACATCGCCCAGGTGATCCGGCCGGCCGTCTCGGCGTCGCCACCGTCGAGCGAGCGGTCGATCGCCACCAGGAGGTTCGCTTCGTCCGCCTCGATGCGGTCCAGCCAACCCAGCTGGTCCGCTCCCGCGTAGCCGGCCGCTGCCTGTTCGGCCAGATCCAGGAAGGCGGCCGCATGGGCTCGTACGGCGTGGACCGCCTCCTCGCCGAGCAGCAGGCTGCGGGCGTACTGAGCGACGGGTTCCAGCATGTCGTAGCGCCGCCCGATGGCGCCGACGGTCCGGGCAACAACCAACGACTGCTCAGCGAGCCCCTCGAGCAACCCCAGCACCTCGTCGGACCTGACGCTCCCGCTGCGCGTTGCGACCTCTTCGATGGCCGTCAACGTCGCTCCGCCGCGGAAGACGCCCAGCAACCGGAACAGGGCCTGTTCCTGCGCTGACAGGAGGCGATAGCTCCAGTCGAGGGTCGCCCGCATCGTGCGCTGCCGCGCCGGCAGGTCGCGCGGACCGGATGCGGCGACCTCGTCCAGCCGTTCCACCAGCGTCTGCGGGGTGAGCAGGCGCAGGTGGGCCGTGGTCAGCTCGATGGCCAGCGGAATTCCCGCCAGCCGACGACACAGCTCCGCCAAGACCCGTGCGTCGTCATCGGTGAGCGTGAGATACGACACCTCGAGGGCTCGGTGAAGCGCGAAGGCGCCGGACGCGGAGCCGGCCAGCGCGTCGACCGAGGCCACCTCCGGCGCCGGCACGGTCAGCGGCTTCACGACGTACT
>DASQUF010000020.1:0-5927 GCA_035641435.1 Propionibacteriaceae bacterium
GATGCACTTGCGCCAGTTGTCGAACCCGACGGCCGGGTCGTCGTTCTTCGGCACGTGGCCGCCGTGCACGATCAAGCCCGCGGCGCCGACCTCGGCCGCGGCGTGCAGGTACTGCTGCAGGAACTTGCGGCTGGGGATCCGGATCCGGTTGTTCGTGGTCGCGACGTTGAGCACGTAGGGGGCGTGCACGTAGAGCGCGATCCCGGCCTCCGCTGCCGCAGCCTTGAGCCCGGCCGCACCCCCCGCGTACGCGAACTCGGGGCCCTTCCACGCCTGCGGGTCCCCGAGGAAGAACTGCGCAAGGGTCGCATTGCGGGCCTTCGCCTCCGCAATCGGGTCGACCTGATCTCCGTGTCCACCGATGACCAACGTCGTCATGGGCACCGACCCTAGTTGCTGGGTCTTCGCGGTCTCAGTGGCGTACACCTGCGTCGCAGCCATCCGCGCTCGCGGGCTCGCGCTCCCGCCAGGCCCGTCCACGCGCCGCAGATGTACGCCACCGATTCCGCTTCAGCAGCCGGGACCCATCAGGTCGTACTGCGCTGTACCTGGCGGACGCCGACCCAGAGGCCAGCCACGCAAGTGAGCACCGCAGCCAGAGCGGCCCAGCCGATCGCCGGGTCGGTCCACGAGCCGGCGAACAGGGCCCGCTCGGCGTCGACGACCCAGGTCAGCGGGTTGAACCGGCTGAGGATCTGTATCCACCGCGGCCCGGCCTCCAACGGCAGCAGCATCCCGGAGAGGATCAGCAGCGGGAACAGCAGCGACTGCTGCACCGCCCAGAACATCCACTCCCGTTTGCGGACCGCCACCGCCAGGGCGTTGGAGAACGCGCCCATGCCGACTCCGAAGACCCCGAGGATGAGCAGCCCGACCAGCACGTGCAGTGGGTAGAGCACGAACCCGAACGGGATGCAGACCACGGTGACCAGCGCCGCCTGGACCACCAGCGGCGCCAGCTCCTTGAGCGACTTGCCGATCAGGATCGATGACCGCCGCAGCGGGCTGGCCAGCACCCGTTCGTACGAGCCGAGGGTGATCTCGAACAGCAGGTTGGAGCCGGCCACCCCGGTCCCGAACAGGCAGATCATCACGATCACCCCGGGCAGGAACCACTGCAGCGGCGAACCGCCGCCGATCACGGCCGGGTCGATAGACCCGGCCAGGAGTGTGCCGAACAGGCCCAGGAACACCAGCGGCTGGACCAGGGAGAAGATCACCGAGAACGGGTCCCGCAGGACCAGGTACATCTCGCGCTGGAAGACCGCGAGAGTGTCGGAGACCAGGCTGCCGCGGCTGCCCGCGGTCATGTCCGCCGTGGGCTGGGGTTCCGTCGTCACGCTCATGCCGCTGCCACCGCCTCGGACTCTTCGCGCAGACTGCGCCCGGTCAGGGAGAGAAACACGTCGTCCAGGGTGGGTACGCGGACGTCGGCCGCCCGCACCCCGACACCAGCACCGTGCAGCGACGCGAGCAGCCCGGGGAGCGTCCGGGTCCCCTGCTCGAAGCGCCCGATCACCAGCGTCCCCAAGGCATCCTCGCCGCGGCTCAGCTCTCGGCCGCGCTCGGCCATGATCGATGCCGTCACGTCCGCGTCGGTCGGATCGACGGTTACCGCGATCCGGTCGCCGGCCAGCGTGGCCTTGAGATTGGCTGCGGTGTCATCGGCGATGATCTGTCCGTGGTCGATCACCAGCACCCGCTCGGCCTGCGTGTCGGCCTCCTCGAGGTAGTGCGTGGTCAGCACGATCGTGGTCTGCTGCCGCTCCCGCAGCCGGTCGATGTGCTCCCACAGGTTGGCCCGGTTCTGCGGGTCCATCCCGGTCGAGGGCTCGTCGAGAAAGAGCAGCGCCGGGCTGTGCATCAGGCCGAGGGCGACGTCGAGGCGTCGCCGCTGCCCGCCGGACAGGGTGCTCACCGCCCGCTTGCCCAGCGCGGTCAGGTCCAGGGTCTGCATCAGATCGGTCGCCCGCGCCGCGGCGTCGGCGGAGCTCATCCCGTAGAACCTGCCTTGCATGACCAGCTCGTCGCGGACCCGGAAGCTGTACCCGCCACCGCTGCCCTGGCCGATGTAGCCGATCCGCGACCGCACCACCGCCGGTTCGTCGACGATGCTCGCCCTGGCCACCCAGGCCCGGCCCGACGTCGGCGGAAGCAGCGTGGTCAGCATCCGCAGCGTGGTCGACTTGCCCGCGCCGTTGGGCCCGAGGAAGGCCACCAGCTCCCCCGGGGCGACGTCGATGTCGACGCCCTTGACCGCCTCGACGGTCTCCTTCTTGCTCACGAAGTGCCTGGTCAGCTGCTCCGTATGGATCATCGCCCATCCTTCCGCGTAACTTCGTACGCTGTACCGAATACTCCCACTATACAGTGTACGGAGAAGAAGATGCCAGAGACCGCCGACGATTCTTCGGCGCGATAGGACGAGCCCGATGGATGCGACAGACCCGCAACCCGCGGCGGCGGAGAAAGCCCCGACCGAAGCCGAGGCCATGGTCGGCACGCCCGAGGGCCGTCGGGCGATCGAGTGCCTGTGGAACCCCCAGCCGGCGCCGGCCGGTCGCGGCCCGCGACCGCGTAAGAGCCTGGCCGAGGTGGTGGATGCCGGGGTGGCCATCGCTGACGCCGAGGGCCTGGAGGCGCTGTCGATCCGAAAGGTCGCCGCGCGGCTCGGCATCGGCGCGATGTCGGTCTACACCTACGTCCCCGGGCGCTCGGAGCTGATTGAGCTGATGATCGACCGGGTGTACGGCGAGCACGGCATCCCGGACCCGGCGCTCGGCTGGCGAGCCCGGATCGAGGAGTGGATGCGGTCAACCTGGCGGATCTACAACGACCATCCCTGGCTGCTGGACCACAACATGGCCCGGCTGCCGGTCGGCCCGCACGTGCTGGACGTCGAGGAGGCCCTGTACGCCGCGGTGTACGCGGCCGGTTTCGGCGGCGCGGAGAACGTGACGGTCTCCAACCTGCTGCGCTGGCAGCTGATCGGCGCGGCCCGGTCGATGATCAGCGATGCCGCGGAGGAGCGGCACACCGGGGTCTCGGCCGAGGCGTACTGGGAGTCCCGGTCGAGCTTCTGGAGCACCTACTTCGACGAGGCCCGGTTTCCCACCATGGCCGCGATCTGGGCCAGCGGCGGCTTCGACGACCCGGCCGGCTACGACATCGAGCGGATGATCACCTGGTTGCTGGACGGCATCGAGCGGCTGGCCGACTCCCGATAGGCAGGCGCTCTAGCTGGGCTTGTGCAGCGCGAACGGCGTGGTCCGTTCTCCGCGACCGAAGATGCAACGGAAGAAGTACTCGTCCTCCTCCTGGGGCGGAAGCGACATCACTTCCCAATCGTCGCGTCGATCGGCCTCGTCCAGCATCGAGTTGACCACGGCGGGGTCGGTGCAGATCCTCTTCACCAGAGGCACCGCATCAACCGACGACTGGCGGCGCGGGACGAAATCCAGCGGCGCAGCGGCGTAGGTCTGATAGTTGTGCAGCTCGTAGCAGCTGACCTTGTCGGAGAGCCGCGGCGCGTCGGCGTAGGACCGCACGCCGGCCCAGCACTCCGGTTGGGGCGTGCAGGACACCTCTCGTCCGAGCTCGGAGCAGTCCATGAAGCTGGGCGGCAGAGGACTCGACTCGCTCTCGCTGGGGGTCGGCCGCACCGTCGGGGTCGGTGACGGACTGGCCGTGGGCGAGATGGGGACAGAGGTGGTCGGCGTGGTTCGGGGAGTCACCGAGATCTGACGGGGCAACGCGTTCGACAAGGCGACGGTCAGCGCGACGGCCAGGCTCAGCGCGACCGCGGCGACCAGGATCCAGCTTCCCCGGTGCGACCGGCGCGGACCGTCGGCCAGCTGCTCGGGCGCCGATGTGTCACCGTCGGTCGGACCGCCTGGGGGCGTCGACGCGAACTCGGTGTCCAGCGGCGGCTCCCCGGCCGATGCCGAGCCGGCCGCCATCGCATCGGTCTTGTTCTCGGACCGTTCGGCGTCTCGCACCCCACCCGCCGGCGCCGGGCCCGGCGCGGCGACCGCTGACCCGTTGGCGGTGGGAGCGGCCAGCGTGAGCGCGCTCAATCGGTCGCGGAACTCAGCCGCCGTCGGCCGGTCGCCCGGGTCGTGTGCCATAGCCGCCAGCAGAGCGTCCATGAACTCGTCGTTCACGCCCGGGATGCGTTCGATCGGCTCCTCCAGCCGCTCGAACATGTCGACGATGTTGGGGGTGCCATCTTCCGGCCAGCGCGGTGGTCGCCCGGAGAGCACCGCGTACAGCGTCGCCCCCAGCGAGTACACGTCGCCGGCCTCGGTCGGCGGTCGTCGGTGGAACACCTCGGGCGGGGCGTACGCGGGGGTGATCGCCTCCAGCGTCTCGCTCAGCTCCATCCCCGGATCGGGCAACGCGGCCAGCCCGAAGTCCGCCAGCCCGGAGTGCCCGTAGGCGTCGATCAAGATGTTGGCCGGCTTCACGTCCCGGTGCAGCACGCCCCGGGCGTGCGTGGCGGCGAGGGCGTCGGCGATGCGTACGCCGACCTCGCGGACCTCCTCCTGGCTCGGCCGCGGCTCGCCCTTGACCCATTTGGTCAGCGAGCCGCCCTCGCACAGCGCCATCACGAGGTAGGGCCGATCATCGGTCAGGATGCCCGCGTCGTGCACGGTCACGATGCCCGGATGGCCGGACATCCGTCCCGCCGCCCCGGCCTCGCGCAGGAACCGCCGCTGCTCGGAGTCGGTCTCCAGGGTGCGCCGGTCCACCTTCACCGCAACCAGCCGGTTCAGGGAGAGCTGCTTGGCCTCCCAGACGGTCGCGAACCCGCCCCGGGCCAGTGGGCGCCAGCCCACCAGACCGGGAATCTGCGGAGGGACAGCGGCCACGGCCCCAACGATAGTTCCGCATTTGTGACCCTCACCGGCACTAATGCGCGGCCGGACACCATGGTGACCAGATCGTGTCCCTGTTCGCTGGGCGGTATCCCCCGCTAGCGTGAGCCTCGTGAGCGCCCTGGTCGAGGAAGCCCGAGCATGACGCGGAGTGTGTATGTCGCCTCCCCAGAAGGCCAGACCGGGAAGTCAGCGGTAGCCCTCGGGCTGGTCGACGCGCTGACCCGCGAGGTGGGGTCGGTGGGCATCTTCCGCCCCCTGACCACGGTCGGGGCCTCCGGCCAGACCGACCTCGTCGTGGATTTGCTGGTCAACCAGCCCGGGATCAACCAGACGTACGAGGAGGCGCTGGGGGTTACGTACGAGGCCGCCCGCGAGGATGCCGACGAGGCGCTGCACCAGATCGTCGAGCGGTTCGGGCAGCTGACCGACCGCTTCGAGGTGATCGTGGTCGTGGGCTCGGACTACGCCGACGTGGCCAGCGGCACTGAGCTCTCGTTCAACGCCAAGATCGCCGCGAACCTCGGCTCGCCGGTTGTGCTCGTGGTCCACGGCCGGGGGCGTACGCCGGAGCAGATCCGCGCGGCCGCGGACAGTGCCGTGGCCGAGTTGCAGGCTAACCACGCCAAGACAGTGGCCGTGATCGCCAACCGGGTCGAGGCGGCGGACGCCGAGGCGATCCGGGCAGAGCTGAGCGGGCTGACCGGTCCCACGCTTTTGGGGGGTTCGGGGGGGTCGTCCCCCGCGGCAAGGAGCATCGTGGGCGCGGCGATCGCGGAGAACCCGCTGCTGTCAGCACCGACGTTCCGGGCTCTGGTCGAGGCGGCCGACGCGGAGCTGGTGCTCGGCTCCGACGCCTGGATGGACCGGGAGTCGCTCGGGCTGATCGTCGCGGCGATGAGCCTGCCCAACGTGCTGGCCCGGCTCGCCCCGGACGTCACCGTGATCGCGCCCAGCGATCGGACCGACCTGATCCCGGGGCTGATGCTGGCCCACCAGTCGGGCACGTTCCCCACCCTCGCGGGAATCCTGCTGACCGGCGGGTACGAG
>DASQUF010000021.1:0-7698 GCA_035641435.1 Propionibacteriaceae bacterium
GGCTCCAGGATCCGGCTGAGGGCGTCGGCGACCTGGGTGGTCAGCCGCTCCTGCACCTGCGGCCGCTTGGCGTACAGGTCGACCAGGCGGGCCAGCTTGCTCAGCCCGGTGATCTTGCCGCTGCGGTTGGGGATGTAGCCGACGTGCGCGACCCCGGTAAACGGCACCAGGTGGTGCTCACAGCAGCTCCACACCTCGATGTCCTTGACCAGCACGAACTCGTCGTGCCCCAGGTCGAAGACCGTGGCCAGCACGTCCTCGGGCTGCTGCCGGAGGCCCGCGAACATCTCCGCGTACGCCCGGGCGACTCGTTCCGGGGTGTCCCGCAGTCCGTCGCGATCCGGGTTCTCGCCGATGCCGATCAGGATCTCGCGCACGGCGGCGACCACCCGAGGATGGTCGAAGTCCGCCACCGAAGCCAGGGCGTGCAGGGTGTCGACTTCGTCCAGCGGGGATTCCGGCGAGCCAGGACTGACCCGGGCCGGGGCGTCGTCCAGATCAGTCACCGGAAGTCCGGGCCCCGCAACGGCTCATTGCCCGGTGTGGGCAACTGCGGGGGCGCCGGCGGCTGACCCGGGGGCAGCAGCACTCCGCCGGCGGGCACCTCCTCCCCGTGCCCGGGCGGCAGCTGGCCGTTGGGATGCCCGTTCTGTCCGTTGACCGAGGGCGGCGGCGGGGTGACCGGCGGGATCGAAGAGGGCACGCGGTTGTCGGAGCCGGTCCAGGCGGGGCGCTTCGGCCACAGCTTGAGCGGCTGGAAGACCGCGGCGACCGCCTCGCGGTCCAGGGTCTCCTTCTCGAACAACGCCCGGACCAGGTCGTCGAGCACCTCGCGGTTGGTGCTGAGGATGTCGAACGCCTCCTGGTGGGCGTTGCTGATCAGCTTGGAGACCTCCTGGTCGACGATCGCGGCGATGTCCTCGGAGTAGTCCCGCTGGTGTCCGAAGTCCCGTCCGAGGAACGGCTCCGAGTCGCCGGTCCCCAGCTTGATCGCGCCCAGCCGCTCGGTCATGCCGTACTGGGTGACCATGGCTCGAGCCACGCTGGTGGCCTTCTCGATGTCGTTGCTCGCGCCGGTGGTCGGGTCGTGGAAGACCAGCTCCTCGGCCGCCCGGCCGCCCATCATGTAGGCGAGCTGGTCCAGCAGCTCGGCCCGGGTGTTGGCGTACTTGTCCTGCTCCGGCAGCACCATCGTGTACCCGAGCGCGCGGCCCCGCGGCAGGATCGTCACCTTCTGCACCGGGTCGGTGCCGGGCAGGGCCGCAGCGACCAGGGCGTGCCCGCCCTCGTGGTACGCCGTGATCAGCTTCTCCCGCTCGCTCATCAGCCGGCTGCGCTTCTGCGGGCCGGCGACGACGCGGTCGATGGCCTCGTCCAGGTGCTCGTTGGTGATCTGGCGGGCGTTCTGCCGCGCGGTGAGCAGCGCGGCCTCGTTCAGCACGTTGGCCAGGTCGGCGCCGGTGAAGCCCGGCGTACGCCGCGCCACGCCCTCCAGATCCACGTCGGGCGCCACCGGCTTGCCCTCGGCGTGCACCTGCAGAATCCGGAACCGGCCCCGAAGGTCGGGGGTGTCGACGGCGATCTGCCGGTCGAAGCGCCCCGGCCGCAGCAGGGCCGGGTCCAGCACGTCGGGCCGGTTGGTGGCGGCGATCAGGATCACGCCACCGCGCACGTCGAAGCCGTCCATCTCCACCAGCAGCTGGTTCAGCGTCTGCTCGCGCTCGTCGTGACCGCCGCCCATACCGGCGCCGCGGTGGCGGCCGACCGCATCGATCTCGTCGATGAAGACGATCGCCGGGGCGTTCTCCTTGGCCTGCTCGAACAGGTCGCGGACCCGGGAGGCGCCGACGCCGACGAACATCTCTACAAAGTCCGAGCCGGAGATGGAGAAGAAGGGGACGCCAGCCTCGCCGGCGACGGCCCGGGCCAGCAGGGTCTTGCCGGTGCCGGGCTGCCCGTAGAGCAGCACGCCCTTGGGGATCTTCGCCCCGACCGCCTGGAACTTCGCCGGCTCGGCCAGGAACTCCTTGATCTCCTCCAGCTCCTCGACCGCCTCATCGGCCCCGGCGACGTCGGAGAACGTGGTCTTCGGGGTGTCCTTGTTGGCGATCTTGGCCTTGGACTTGCCGAACTGCATCACTCGGCTGCCGCCGCCCTGCACCGAGTTGAGCAGGAAGAAGAACAGCACGCCGATGATGATGAACGGGATCAGGGTGCCGAGCAGCTGACTGAGGAAGCCGGGGGTCGCGTTGCGGCCCTCCCAGCGCTCGAGGGTCTTGTCGGCCACCCGCTGGTTGAGCCGGGGGATGAGCTCGTCGCTCTGGTTGCCGACCCAGATGGCCTTGTACTTGGGCTGGTTCTCGTCGGCCAGCGTCACCCGGATCTCCTGGTCGCGGTCGATCAGGATGACCTCTTTGAGCGGCTCGTTGCCGTTGATGATCGCGACGACCTGGGAGGTGGCCTCCTCCTGGTAGCCACCGCTGACTCGCTGGGTGAAGTCGATCAGCAGGCCGATCGCGATCAGGGCGAGGAGAATCCACGCGATGGGTGAGCGAAGGATTCGCTTGAAGTTCATGACCTGCCTAGGAGGATGACGGTTTCGTCAGCGCCAAGGCTAGCGTCGAGAGCCAACCCAGCATCATCACGAGTACACGTGCGGGCTCAGGGCACCCACTGACGTCAGATTGCGGTAGTGGCCGTTGTAGTCGAGACCGTATCCGACCACGAACTCGTTCGGGATGTCGAAGCCGACGTACTTGACGTCGACCGCAACCCGTTGGGCCTCCGGCTTGCGGAAGGCCGCCATCACGGACAGGCTCGCCGGGCCGCGGGACTTGAGGTTGCTGATCAGATAGCTCAGGGTCAGCCCGGTGTCGATGATGTCCTCCACCACGAGCACGTCCACGCCGCTGATGTCGGTGCTCAGGTCCTTGAGGATGCGGACCACTCCGGAGGACTTGGTGCCCGAGCCGTAGGAGGAGATGGCCATCCAGTCCATCCGGCAGTGGATGGTCAACGCCCGGGACAGGTCGGCCATCACCATCACCGCCCCGTTGAGCACGCCGACCAGCAGCAGGTCCTTGCCGGCGTAGTCCCGGTCGATCTCGGCGGCCAGCTCGCCCATCCGCGCCTGCAGCTCGTCCGGGCCATGGAGGATGCGGGTCACGTCCCCGCTGATCTGCCTCGCGTCCACGCCGACAGCCTGACACAACCCGGGCCGGGATGACGCTCGTGACCGGGAGTAAAGGGTCCTTGACCCGCTCGACCCCCAGCCCTGGCCACGTTGCGGCCTGTGCTCGACCTTGCGCCTTGTCTATCGAGCGCAGGATCGAGTAGATGGCGCGAGGAGCGATGGCGGCCGCCAACCGGTTATCCACAGATTTCCCGAGCCTCTGGTGGCCCAGGGGCGCGGTGCCGTCACCTTGTTCGGTGAGCACAGTGAGACTGAGCAGGGACCTGGCCGAGCAGGGGTACACCTACGCCGAGCTGGCCCGAATGACCCGCCACGCCGAGCTGGTTCGCGTACGCCGGGGCACGTACGTGGCCGCGTCCGAACAGGCGATAGACCCACGGGTCGCTCACCTGCAGCTGTTGGAGGCGACCGCAGCCCAGTCATCGAGCGACTTGGTGGTCAGTCACGCGTCGGCGGCCGTCCTCCACGGTCTACCCGTCGGCAACGACCAGCTCGACCGGGTCCACCTGACCCAGCATCGGCACGGGCAGGGTCGGATTCGACGCTACGTGCATCTTCACGGCGCGGCACTGGGTGCGGACGACGTCACCGAGGTCAACGGCTTTCGGGTGACCGGCCTCTCGCGAACTGTGCTCGACCTGTCCTGCGCACTGCGACCGCTGCTCGCCGTGCCCATCGGCGACGCAGCGCTACGAGCCGGCATGACGACCGACGAGCTGGCGCAGCGCTTGCCCGAGTCGCACCACCGCCATGGCATCGCCCGGGCTCGGCGTACGGCAACCCTGCTCGATCCGCGGAGCGAGAGTCCCGGTGAGTCGATGAGCCGGGTGGTGTTCGCCGAGCACCGCATCGCCTTGCCGATCCCGCAGCTCGAGGTCTTCGACGGGCTGGGTCGGTTCGTCGGACGCTGCGACTTCGGCTGGGAGGAGGAGCGGACCCTGGGCGAGTTCGACGGGAAACAGAAATACGGCCGACTGCTGCTGAGGCCCGGTCAGTCACCTGAGGATGCGCTGTTCGAGGAGAAGCAGCGCGAGGACCGTCTACGCGATCTGGGTTGGCAGATCGTCCGGTGGGTCGGGGACGAGCGGAGGCGGCGGCGCGCCGGCATCTCGCGGAGCGTGGATGGGTCTGGCGGGAGCCCGAGCCTGCGAGGGCGGATGGTTGCATCGCGAGATGTCGGCGCGGGCCACCGGCTCAGCGAGGGGGGTCAGGCCGACGCACCGGTGTAGCGGCGAAGGGCCACCAGCCAGAACACCCGGGAGCCGACGAAGAAGACCAGGGCGACGACGACGGCGACCAGGCCCGCGGTGACGTCGAGCTGCCCGGTCAGAGCCTGGGCCGGGACGGTCACCGCGAACGCCACCGGCACCACGAACGTGAGGAAGGCCCGCAGCCAGGGCGGGAAGATGGTCACCGGCAGCGCCCCGCGTTGCCGAACAGGGCCTGGAAGATCACCAGCACGTTCTCCAGCTTGACGAACCAGAACGCGCAGGTGGCCAGCAGCAGCAGGAAGCTGTAGACGATCACCAGCCCGGCCAGCAGCATGACCAGGAACAGCCCGATGTCCAGCGGACCGAGGCTGACGTCCAGCCGGGTCATCCCGAACACGATCACGACGATCCCGACCAGGACGTCGGTGGCGGCCTGCGGCCGCACCTCTTGGGTGCTGGCCAGCAGCTGCGAGTCGGCCGGCTTGATCAGCAGGAAGTCGAAGGTGCCGAGCCGGATCCCCTCCATCAGCGCCTCCATCGAGGGCCGCATCACGACACCGATCAGTCCGGAGAGGAAGAAGTGGATGCCGACCAGCACCAGCAGGTCGTACGGGCCCCAGCCGCCCAGGTCGGCGGTGGCGGAGAAGACCACCGAGAGGGCCAGCACCTGGGTGACCAGGCCGATCACCGCGTTCAGCAGCGAGATGGCGAAGTCGGAGCGGTACTGCAGCAGGTTGAGGACGCCGAGCGACAGGTACGCCCGCAGCACCCGGAAACCGTGCCTCATGCCCCGACCGCCGAGTACCGCCGGGTCGCCCGCCGCCAGAGCAGGGCCAGACCGCCGAGGGCCAGCGCGATCCAGCCGAGCTGGGCCGCGTACCCGAGCCAGATGTCCCCGCCGGTCCGCCGCCCCAGGGCGACCTCGACCGGGAAGGCCAGGCTCCAGGGGAACGGTGTCCACACCGCAATGGTCTGCATCCAGACCGGCAGCACGGCCAACGGTGCGAACACCCCGCCGAAGAAGGAGGTCAGGGCGAAGAACAGGGAGTTGATCGCCGTCACCTTGGTCAGCCAGAACGCCGCGAGAGCGAGGCACCACTCGACCACGAAGCGCAGCACCATGGCCAGCACCAGGGCGATCAGGCAGGGCAGCACCGTGAGCAGGCTGACCCCGGACAGGTCAGCGTCGAAGGCCACGCCGAGCAGCACCGCCGCGGGCAGCACCCCGACGAGGCCGAGCGTCTTGTACGCCAGGTTCTCGCAGATGTCGCTGTGGATCGGGTGGATCGGCCGCATCAACAGCGGCGAGAACGCGCCCGTGCGGATCCGCCACTCGAACTCCCACATGACCCAGATGAAGGTCAGGTGGTCGACCAGCATCATGACGAGGAAGTACGCGACGAACTGGTTCGCGGTGTAGCCGCCGGCCTCTCCCGAGCCGGCGACGGTCCGCCACACCACGATGAACACCAGCGGCTGGATCAGCGTGACGAAGATCCAGATCGCCACCGCCCCGCGGTAGGCCAGGTTGGCCGAGATGGCGACCGCGAACCGCTCCCGGTAGAACAGAGCCAGGGTCGCGAAGGAGAATCGGCTCAGCTCCGGTCGCGCCGGCGGCTCAACAAGCCGTACGTCAGTCATTCGGCTTCTCGGTCGGCCCCGGGCCCGCGAAGACCTGCTCGATCACCTCGTCCACGGGCGGTTCCTCGATCGTCAGGTCGGCCACCGGCAACACGGCCAGCAACCGGCCCGCCATCGCCGCCGTGTCCGCCTTGGTCACCCGGACGACGAACCCGGTCGCGGTCCGCTCCACCTCCGCCCCGTTCACCACCCCGGCCGGCAGGAACGCGGGCGGCGCCGCTCCCTCCTCCAGCTCCACGGTGATCGTCTTGTGGGCGGCGAACCTCTGCACCAGTCCGGCCAGTCCGCCGTCGTACAGCAGCCGGCCCTGGTGGATCACGATCACCCGCCGGCACAACGCCTCAACGTCGGCCATGTAGTGGCTGGTCAGCATCACGCAGGCGCCGGTGCGGGTGTTGTACTCCGCGATGAAGGAGCGGATCCGGCGTTGCATCGCCACATCGAGCCCGATCGTCGGCTCGTCCAGGAACAGCACGGCCGGAGCGTGCAGCAGTGAGCCGGCGATCTCGCACTTCATCCGCTCGCCCAGGCTCAGGTTGCGGACCGGCTTGCGCAGCAGTTCCTCCAGCTCGAGCAGGGCGACCAGCTCGTCCAGCCGGACCCGGAAGTCTTCGGCCGGGATGCGGAAGATCGCCTGGTTGAGCCGGTAGGAGTCCAGGACCGGAATGTCCCAGTGCAGCTGGTTGCGCTGGCCCATGATCAGCGACATCCGGCCGAGGTAGTCGCGGTCACGCCGCCACGGCGTGAAGCCCAGCACGTCGGCGGTGCCGTTGGTCGGGTGCAGCAACCCCGCCAGCATCTTCAGCGTGGTCGTCTTGCCCGCCCCGTTGGGGCCGAGGAACCCGACGATCTCGCCCGGCTCGATCGCGAAGCTGACCTCGGCGACTGCGTGCACCTCACGGGTGCGCCGCCGGACCAGCGCTCCCAGCGCCGCGCGTACGCCTCCCTCGCGCTCGGGCACGACGTAGGTCTTGCCCAGATCGGTCACGGTGATTGCGGCAGGCATCGTCCTCTACTCGTCAGGCCGACAGTTCAGAACTCCATCCTGACGGGTGACTCTGACACCGGGCAGGTGAATTTCGCCCTGACCGTGCCACCGGGTGACCAGCGCGTCGACCGAGGAGACGTGCTGGGCGGTGACCTCGTCCGCCCCGTGCCGGAGCAGCCAGCGCCGGATCACCCGACTGCGGAGCGCGGCCGGCTGGTCGCCCAGGGCCGCCGCGTCCAGGGTGTCGGTGCCCGGGTCGGCTTCAGCGGCCAGCGCGTCGAGCAGGTCGGCATCGTCGCGGGTCAGCGCCGCCGTACGGGCCAACGCCTCGGCGACGCCGGGCCCGATCGCGGCCTCCAGGGTGGGCAGGACCGTACGGCGGACGCGTACGCGGGCGAAGCTGGGATCGTCATTGTGCGGGTCCGACCACGGATCGAGACCGAGCTCGGCGCAGGCCTGCTCGGTCAGCGACCGGCGTAGGCCGAGCAGGGGTCGGACCAGCCGTCCGGCCCGGGGGGCCATCCCGGCCAGGGACCGGGGGCCCGAGCCGCGAGCGAGCCCGAGCAGCACGTTCTCGGCCTGGTCGTCGAGGGTGTGCCCGAGCCAGATGGAGGCCTGGCGGCTGGCCGCCTCGCGCTGCAGGGCGGCGTAGCGGGCGGCTCGGG
>DASQUF010000022.1:0-2265 GCA_035641435.1 Propionibacteriaceae bacterium
ACCGACGGCACGTACGCCCGGATCGTCGACGTGCCCGCCGCGCTCAGCGCCCGCCGCTACGCGACCGAGGTCGACCTGGTGTTGGGCGTGGCCGATGCCCTGCTGCCCCAGAACGACGGGGCGTTCCGGTTGCGGGGCGGACCGGAGGGAGCCGAGGTGACGTCGACCCAGGACCCGCCGGACGTTCGTCTCGATGTCCGAGAGCTCGGCGCGCTCTACCTCGGCGGAGTCTCGCCGTCCACGCTGCGGCTGGCCGGCCTGGTCACCGAGCACACGCCGGGGGCGCTCACGCGGATGGCGGCGGCGTTCGCCTGGGACCGGCTGCCGTACTGCAACGACTACTTCTGACCGCAGCCGCGGGTCCTTCACGATCGGCTCGACCGACCGAAATCAGAGGTACTCCTCGATCGCGCCGAGCAGCACCGACTTGGACTTGGCGCCCTTGAACGCCTTGACCAGTTCGCCGCCGACGTAGACCTGGATGGTCGGCAGCCCCAGCACGTGGTTGTTGGCCGGGGTGACCGGGTTGGTGTTGGTGTCCATCTTCACGAAGGTGACCTTGTCGCCGTGCTGCTTGGCCAGCTCCTCGATGATCGGGGAGATCTGCTTGCACGGCCCGCACCAGTCGGCCCAGAAGTCGACCATCACCGGCTTGTCCGACTGGAGCACGACCTCGGAGAAGGTCGCGTCCGTCACCTCCGCTACTGCACCCATTCTTCTTCGCTCCTTGCGGTCGAGACGTCGTCGTGTTCTGAGATTCTGTGTCGTGCCACTGACAGTCGGCTCAGGTCGCCGCGCTGGTCAGCAGTGACTCGTGCTCGGCCAACAGGACGTTGCCGCCCGCGTCGTCCAGGTCGGCCAGATACCGCTCCGCGTCCAGCGCAGCCGAGCACCCGGTTCCGGCCGCGGTCACGGCCTGCCGGTAGGTGTGGTCGACCAGGTCGCCGGCGGCGAACACTCCGGGCAGGTTGGTCTGGGTCGACTTGCCGTCGGTGACCACGTAGCCCTCGCCGTCCAGATGAACCTGGCCGTGCACCAGCTGCGAGCGCGGGTCGTGGCCGATGGCGATGAACAGTCCGGCGACCGGCAGCTCGCGCTGCTCACCGGTCAGTGTGTCGGTCAAGGTGACGCCGGTCAGGGAGTTGTCGCCGTTGATGCCTGTGACCACCGAGTTCCAGGCGAAGCTGATCTTGGGGTCCTTCTGCGCCCGGGCGGCCATGATCTTGCTGGCCCGCAGGGCGTCACGGCGGTGTACCACGGTCACCGACTTGGCGAACCGGCTGAGGAAGGTCGCCTCCTCCATGGCGGAGTCGCCGCCACCGACCACCGCGATGTCCTTGTCGCGGAAGAAGAAGCCGTCACAGGTCGCACACCAGGAGACACCGTGGCCGGACAGCCGCTCCTCGTCCGGCAGCCCCAGCTGGCGGTAGCTCGACCCCATGGCCAGGATGACCGCCCGCGCGCTGAAGGTGTTGCCGTAGCCGTCGGTGACCGTCTTGACCGGTCCGGTCAGGTCCATCGCGGTGATGTCCTCGGTGACGATCTCGGCGCCGAACCGCTCGGCCTGCGCGCGCATCGCATCCATCAGGTCGGGGCCCTGGATGCCCTCGGGGAAGCCGGGGTAGTTCTCCACGTCGGTGGTGTTCATCAGCGCGCCGCCGGCGGTCACCGAGCCCTCGAATACCAGGGGGTTCAGGTCGGCCCGGGCGGCGTAGACCGCCGCGGTGTACCCGGCTGGCCCGCTGCCGACGATGATGACGTCGCGTACGGTCTCGGTGCTCATTGGTCCTCTCGGTGCCGATGCGGGCCGCTGCTGTCGCGTAACCCTACCTCCGCGCCAACGGTCCCGAGGGCACTCGTATTCCGGCCCAGACAGAGGGCCGGAGACGAGCAGAGCCGGTCGCCCGAGCGTGCGAGGGCGGATGGTTCCGACAGCGGGTGTCCGCGTGGGGCGACCGGCTAGCGAGGACGCGGTCAGCGGCGCGAGACCAGGGCCGACTGTTCGGGGCTCGGTCGCCCGGTCTCGCAGCCGGTCACGACCGTCACCAAAGTGGTCGCCCCCGACCGGGTGTAAACCAGCAGTACCGGGGTCGCGTCGACTGTCGAGTTGGCCAGGGCGACGATCCGGCCGCTGGTCGCGGCCCGGGCACATTGCCAGGCCTGCGAGAACCGGTGCGGGTCCAGGTCCTGTTTCTGAGCCAGCGCGCCGGCCTGCGGACCGAGGCTCGCCCGGCTGACCGCGGCCACCACGGGCGGCTCGTTAAG
>DASQUF010000023.1:0-21519 GCA_035641435.1 Propionibacteriaceae bacterium
TCCGGCTCGACGCGTCTGAGGCGGCGCGGGTCCGCTCGCCCCAGGTCCTGGTGGGCTTGGTCGAGGGCCCGGCGCCGGGCGAGTCCACGTCCGCCGTCGACGTGCCGGCGTACGCCCATGAGAGGCCAGACGACGCCGAGGCCGTTCCTCCGTATACCGAGGATGCGCCCGCGTACGCCGCCGAGCCCGACGCCGCGGCCGCGGCCGAGCTGCCCTCGGCTCCGGAGCCTGTGGCCGAGCTGCCGGGCGCGTCGACCGAGATCCTGGCCGACCCGTTCGCCGACGACGGCGCCCCGGACTGGCGGCCCGACGAATGGTCGCCGGACCAGTGGACCCCACAGACGGAGCCGGAGCCGTTCGCGGCGGCGACGGCGCCCGAGCCGTTTGCGCCGGCGGAGCAGCCGGTCAACGAGTTCGGCGTTCCCGATCCGGCCGATCAGGAGATCGAGTACCCGATGTGGGACCCGGACCCGGACCCGGATCCGGTTCCGGTGCGCGCCATGCCGGCGGACGGTGCGGAGGAGATGGAGAACGCCGACACCGAGCTGATGCCGCCGCCGTACCAGACCGCGACGACGGGGACCGAGGTCTCGCAGAACTCGTTGATCATGGCCGTGGTCTGCCAGTACGGGCACGCCAGCGCCCAGAACGCCACCACCTGTCGGATCTGCGGCAGCCCGATCGCCCCGCAGGGTCCGCAGCTGCTGCCCCGGCCGGTGATGGCGTTGCTGCGCGCGTCAAACGGCACCACCACCGAGGTCGACCGCACGGTCCTGATCGGGCGAGCGCCGTCCGCGCAGCGGTCCAGCTCCCGGTCGCCCCGGCTGATGACCGTCCCCAGCCCGGGTCAGGACATCAGCCGCACCCACCTGGAGGTGGCACCCGAGGGGTGGACGGTGGTGGTCACCGACCTGCACTCCACGAACGGTACGATCCTGGTCCGTCCCGGCGGGGTCGACCGGCAGCCGCTGCCGGCCGGTGAGGCGGTCCCGGTGGAGCTGGGCAGCGTGGTCGAGCTCGGCGACGGAATCTCGGTGCTGATTGACTTTCCGCAGTAGCGTCAGGGTCCAGACGAGGGGGTAGACCCTGAACGCCGGTGAACGCACCGACGGGCTTGACGAGGAGCAGGACATGGCACTGGCCGATCCGGGGCAACCCAGCCGGGACACCGGCCTGCCGCCGGGGGTCGAAGTCGGTCCGCTCGGGAAGCGGGTCGCGGCCTACCTGATCGAGGTTCTGGTTCCGGTCATCGTGAGCATCGTCCTGTTCATGGTGCTGCCGGATGCGTCTGGCACGGTCCGCGGCGTCCTCAGCATCGTGGCCGCACTGGTGGTCGTCGGCTGGGCGCTGCTGATCTGGTACATGCTGGCCGAGAAAGCGGCCGGGCCGGGCATGCGGCTGATGCGGGTCCAGCTGGTCGGCTTCTACGACGGCCGACCCATCGGGTGGATGCGGGTGCTGCTGCGCACGCTGATCTTCTGGGCGTTGTGCGCCACCGGGATCGGGCTGCTGGTCATGCTGGTCTTCCTGGTGCTGCACCCGCGCAAGCAGGGCTGGCACGACCTGGCGGTCAAGGCGGTGGTGATCAAGGAGCGGGTCCTGGCCCCGGCCGGGCCGCGCGCCGGTGTGGCGCAGCACGTAACCCCGTCGCCAGAGCAGCTGCCCGGGCGGTACGTCCCCCACCCGACCTACGGACCGGTCACCTCCTACTCGTCCGTGCCCACCGGACCCACCGGTCCGGGGCCCCAGCCGGTAGGTGCTCCGTCGCCCTCGGATCAGCAGCGCCAAGGCCCGCAGCCGCTGGCGCCCCCGTCCGGCATCGGCTACCCGACACCGGTCAACCAGCCGAACGTCCCGGTGCTGCCGGAGCAGCCGGCCGCGGTCCCGGGTACGCCGTTCTCACCGCCCCGCCGGGAGCAGCAGTGGGCGGCTGAGTCTCGACCGATGTCGGCGCCGTCGGCGCCGCCGGTGGGGGAGCCCGAGCCGGAGGACCTGGACTGGCACGCGGTGCTCGACGACGGCCGCCGGCTGGTGGTCGAGCACCTGGTGCTGCTGGGCCGCAACCCGCAGCCCGCGCCGGGTGAGGAGGACGCCGAGCTGATCAAGATCGCCGACGAGACCCGTACAGTCTCCAAGCTGCACCTGGCCCTTGGGGTGGACGAGGCGGGCCTGTACGTGGTGGACCGTGGCTCGACCAACGGCTCCACGGTGACGACCCCGGGCGGGGCTACCCGCCGGTGCGTGCCGGGGGAGACGGTCTACGTCAACGCCGGTTCGATCGTGTCGATGGGTGACCACTGGCTGGAGATCCGCCGGAACGGGTAGGTCGCTGCGACGGCAGCTCGCTGGGGGCGACGGGCGCGAGACCAGCACAAAGATAGGGTTCCCCCCATGCTGCTGTCGGATCGCGATATCCGGGCCGAGGTCGCCGCGGGCCGGATCGGGCTGGAACCGTACGCCGCCGATCTGGTGCAGCCCTCAAGCATCGACGTCCGGCTGGACCGCTACTTCCGCGTCTTCGAGAACCACCGCTACCCGCACATCGACCCGGCCGCCGAGCAGCTGGACCTGACCCGGCCGGTGGAGCCGGTCGGCGACGAGCCGTTCATCCTGCATCCGGGGGAGTTCGCGCTGGGGTCGATCTATGAGGTGGTCACCCTGCCCACCGACATCGCGGCCCGGGTGGAGGGTAAGTCCTCGCTCGGTCGGCTGGGGCTGCTGACCCACGCCACCGCCGGGTTCATCGACCCCGGGTTCTCCGGCCATGTGACGCTGGAGCTGTCCAACGTAGCCACCCTGCCGATCAAGCTGTGGCCGGGGATGAGGATCGGCCAGCTGTGCTTCTTCCGGCTGACCTCTCCCGCCGAGCACCCGTACGGCTCGTCGAAGTCCGGCTCGCACTACCAGAACCAGCGCGGCCCCACCCCCAGCCGCTCCCACCTGAACTTTCACCGCACCCCGATCTAGTCCGGCGGCCCCCCGCTCGCAAACCGGTCACAGACCGCAGGTTCTGTCGAGCCGGAACTGCAGTCTGTGACCAGTTTGTGGGGGAGGGAGGGGTCAAGCGCGGTAGATGGCGATGTCGCCGGAGGCCGTGGTGGCCCGGACCGAGACGTACGCCTCGCCCGGCGGCGGCTGGTGGGTCGACTCCAGGGCGATCCGGACCTCGCCCGAGGACGAGTCCAGGTCGAGCCACGCGGGCAGCCCGTCGGCCACCCCGACGGTCAGCGAACCCGAGGCGGTACGCAGCTCCACCGGTGCGCTGGTCGCGGCGAGTGTGATGTCGCCGGACCCGGAGCTGGCCTGCACCGGGTAGCGGGCCCGCTGGATGGTCACGTCGCCGGATCCGGACTTCGCGACCACCGGGCAGTCCGCCTCACCCACGGTGATGGCGCCGGAGCCGGAGGACAGCCGGGTGCCCGAGCCGCCGACCTCGCCAGCGGAGACATCACCCGAGCCGGTGGACGACTCCAGGTCGCGGGCGCGGCCGACGCTGATGTCGCCCGAGCCGCTGCTGATCTTGGATCGGCCGATGTCGGCACTCACCGACACGTCGGCCGAGCCGACCTTCATCACGTACTCCAGGTCCGGGGGCACGCCGAGCCGCAGGTGGGCGTTGGTGTTGCGGAAGGTCTTGGGTGGGAAGCTGATCCGCAGCGTGTCCCGTTCCTGGCGCACCTGGACCGCGTTGAGGAACTCTTCCTGCCCGGCGTTGATCGAGCACTCGACCAGGTGCGGCTGCACGCCGGGCTCCACCGTGACGGTGCCGTCGCCGAGGTTGTCCAGCAATACCCGGCGGACGCCCTCGTGCGTGGAGTTGCGGAACGTCATCGCACCCAGCCCTGCACCCGGCCCGGTCGGCGCGGCCGGTCGCCCGGGCCTTTGCCCGGCTTCTCGCCGAACAGCCCGCTCGGACCGAACGGTCCGTTGGGACCGAAGACACCGTGCGCACCGAACGGACCGTGCGGTCCGAAGATCACGCCCGGGGTCGGCGGCATCGGCGGACGCGGCCACTCCGGCCGTCCCGCGGGCGTAGTCAGGGCATCCATCACCGCGCGGGTCAGCCAGGCGTTGGTGGAGATGCCGTCGGCGGCGGCCACCTCGTCGACCTTGGCCTTGACCGACTGCGGCAGCCGCAGGCTGATCCGCGCCACCGGCTCGTCATCGGCATCGATCAGGACGTCCTCGTCGGTCGTCTCCGAATCGGTCGGGGGATAGAGGACGGTGGGCTCGGAGTCACCCTTGGCCACCGACACCGCGAGCTCGGGGTCGCCGCCCGCCATCCGCACCTCGACCGAGGACGGCGCCAGCTCTGCGCTGATGGTGCTGGCAGCATCGGACAAGGCGGCGATCAGAGCCAGCCGGGTCGAGGACTCGATCGAGCCGCCGAGCCGCTCGGCCACCTCACGAGTGTGGTCGTCGGCCAGAGCCGCGGCCGAGGTGACGCCGTCGCGGACGGTCTGTACATAAGGGGATAGGTCCATGACGCCATTGTGACATTAATGATGACGTCAATTCAAGGTCTAGTGACGCTAATGTGACGCTACGGCTGACCAGAAGAGCGCGTGCCGGTCACCTGCAGGTGCCGCAGCAGACGGCGGCCGTTCCTGCGCCGGCGCTAAGCCGACGTGACGGCCCGGCTCGCACCGCGGCGCACCGACTCCAGTAACAGCTGAGCCACGTCCAGCACCTCGGTGCTCTCGGATGCGCCGCCGTCTGCCTGCTTGGCGGTCAGCCCGTCGCTCAGCATGACTCGACAGAAGGGGCAGCCGGTGGCGATCGCGTGCGCCCCGCCCTGGCCGTCAGCAGCGGCCAGCGTGGTCAGGGCCTCCTCGGTCCGGTTGGCGTTGATCCGGGTGCCGATCTTCTCCTCCATCCACATCCGGGCCCCGCCGGCCCCGCAGCAGAAGGAGCGCTCGCGCGACCGCGGCATCTCGGCGTACGTCGTGCCCGGCAGCGCCTCGATCAGCTCGCGGGGCGGGTCGTACACCTCGTTGTGCCGGCCGAGGTAGCACGGGTCATGGAAGGTGACGGTCCGCCCGGCGACCGAGCTGTCCACCGGCGCCACCGGGGTCAGCCGGCCGTCGCGGACCAGCCGGTTCAGCAGCTGGGTGTGGTGCACGACCTCGAGGTTCACCCCGACCTGCGGATACTCGTTCTTCAACGTGTTGAGGCAGTGCGCGCAGGCGGTGACGACCTTGGTCGCCTTGGCCTCGGTCAGCGTCTCGGCGTTCTCCAGCGCGAGCTGCTGGAACACGAACTCGTTGCCGGCCCGCCGCGCCGGGTCGCCGGTGCAGGTCTCGCCGTTGCCCAGCACCGCGTACATCACCCCGGCCGAGCGCAGCAGCTCGACGACGGCCCGAGAGGTCTTCTTGGCCCGGTCGTCGTACGCCCCGGCGCAGCCGACCCAGAACAGGTACTCGACCTCGGTCAGGTCCTCGACGTCCTCACCGACCACGGGCACCGGGAAGTCCAGGCCCTTGGCCCACTCCATCCGGCCGCGCGGGCTCTGCGACCAGGGGTTGCCCTTGGTCTCCAGGCCTTTGAACAGCCCGTTCAGCTCGGGCGGGAAGTCCGACTCCATCAGCACCTGGTTTCGCCGCAGGTCCATGATGTGGTCCACGTGCTCGATGTCGACCGGGCACTGCTGCACGCAGGCGCCACAGGAGGTGCATGACCAGAGCACGTCCGGGTCGATGACCCCGGCCAGTCCGTCGGCGGCCTGGATCGGACCGACCAGCGGTCGGGCGGCCTCTGCGCGCACCGCGTCTGGCAGGCTCTCCCGTGCGGCCTCGGCGGCCTCCAGGTAGGGCGCCTTGGCGTACACGTGGTCGCGCAGGTCCATGATCAGCAGCTTGGGCGACAGCGGCTTCTCGGTGTGCCAGGCCGGGCACTGTGACTGGCAGCGACCGCACTCGGTGCAGGAGGTGAAGTCCAGCAGCCCCTTCCAGGTGAAGTCCTCCACCTTGCCCACGCCCAGCGGGGTGTTCTCGTCGAGGTCCTCGATCTCGGTGAAGTCGAGCGGCTTCCCGTCGACCATCATCGGCGGCACCGCGCCGAGCGCCGGCCGGCCCGACGCCTGCCGCTTGAACCAGATGTTCGGCCACACGGTGAAGCGGTGCCAGGCCACGCCCATGGTGGTGTTCAGCCCGAGGACCATGAACCAGGCCATCGAGATGACGATCTTGACCGCCGACAGCACCACGATGGCGGTGCCCAGGGTCTGCTCCGGAATGCCGTCCGGGAGCAGGAACCAGGTCAGCGGGAAGTGGGCCGCTGTGGTCTCTGCCGCGTCCACACCCGGAGGGACACCCCCCGAGTTCAACAGCCTGAACTCCAGGGCCCGAAGCGCCAGCACGCAGAGAACGATGCCCAGGATGACCAGCTCGACGAAGACGCCTTGCCAGGTCCGCGAGCCGAAGAACCGCGACGATCGGCCCTGCCCGCGCAGTCGGAAGCGGACGGCCATCAGCACCGCGATGCCGATCAGCCCGGCCCAGGCGATGATCTCGCTCGCCCACTCGTAGACGATCCAGTGGCCGATCACCGGCAGCGCGAACCGGGGATCGAAGAGCTGCCCGTACGCGGTGAGCAGAGTGAAGAAAAGTGCGCCGAAGGCGACGAAGACGAACCAGTGCGCCGCCCCGACCGCGGTCCACTGCAGCATCCGGGTGTGCCCCAGGGTCTCCGACAGCAGGTTCTGCCACCGCTCGCGGGGCTGGTCGCGCCGGCCGGCGATCGGGCGACCGAGTCGGACCACTCTGACGATGCTCGCCACGGCGCGCGCGAACAGGGCGACGCCGACCACCGTGGCGGCCAGCGCCACCACCACCGCAACGATCCTCACGACGTACGCATCTCCTCCCTCTGAGGTGCCTAGTTACTGACGGGTAACTTACTCGCTCGATGGATCCGGTGGGCCGGGCGGACCGGCACCGCCTCGGCAAGCGGCCGCCGCAGCTGCTGGCGCAGCACGGAGGCGAGCGGTTCACCCCCGGTCCAGGGCAGTGGATCGGCTGCGGTCAGCGCCGCATGGGAGGCGATGAACGCCACCTCCTCGGCCGCCTGACGGCGGCGCTCGTGACGCTGGCCGAGCGACTCCCAGCGCCGGCGCGATTCCTTGAAGCCCACCGCAATCGCGGCCAACTCAGCGGTCAGCAGCGGGTCGGTCAGTGATGCGACGATCTCGGGGTCCATGGATGCCCTTTCCGAGGGCCGATAGACGGAACTCTAGGCCGAAGGGCCACACCGGCTCTTCGCGTAACAAAGGATTACGCCACGCCTCCGACAACCGGGCATTGTCGGTACCGACTATTAGTGTCGAACAGAGCGAGTTGGGACGGCGAGTGAGGTTTTGACGTGATCGAGTTCGAGTCAGTGGGCAAGACTTTCCGCGACGGCACGGCAGCCGTCGTGGACCTGAGCCTGACCGTGCCCACCGGCAAGATCACCGTGATCGTCGGTCCGTCCGGCTGCGGCAAGACGACCACGCTGCGCATGGTGAACCGGATGCTGGAGCCGACCAGCGGGCGGATCGTGTGGGATGGCTCGCCGCTGAGGTCCAAGCGGAAGACCACGCTCCGCCGCCAGATGGGCTACGTCATCCAGAGCGGCGGGCTGTTCCCGCACCGGACCGTGCTGGAGAACATCGGGACCGTCCCTGGGCTGCTGGGCTGGTCGAAGGACAAGACCAGCAAGCGCTCGCTGGAGCTGCTGGGCAGCGTCGGGCTGGACCGCACGCTGGCCGACCGCTATCCGGCCCAGCTCTCCGGCGGTCAGCAGCAGCGCGTCGGAGTGGCGCGGGCGCTGGCCGCGGACCCCCTGGTGCTGCTGATGGACGAGCCGTTCTCGGCCGTGGATCCGGTGGTGCGCAGCGAGCTGCATGATTTCTTCCTCGGGCTACAGCGCGAGATCAGCAAGACGATCATCCTGATCACCCACGACATCGACGAGGCGATCAAGCTCGGTGACCAGGTGGCGATCCTGCGGGTGGGCGGCCGGCTGGCCCAGGTCGGGACGCCGCAGCACCTGCTCGAGGAGCCCGCCGACGCCTTCGTGGAGGGTTTCGTCGGCAAGGACCGTGGGTTCCGCTCGCTGTCGTTCATGCCGGCGGACGGCCTCCGGCTGGAGCGGGTCGACGTGGTCCGCGAGGTCGAGGCGGCCGGATCGGGCGCGCCCACGCTGGTGGTCGACGGCGACGCGCGGCCGGTCGGCTGGGCGCACCGGGACCAGCCCGGGCGGGTCGTCCCGCTGGGCTCGACGTTCGTTCCCGAGGCGGACACCCTGCGGACGGCCCTGGACTCGGCCCTGACCTCGCCTTACGGACTGGCGGTCGCGGTGGCGGCGGGCACGGGACGGTTCGCCGGAGTGGTCAACGCGCAGCAGATCCTCGACCAGGTCGCCGAGGCCCGGGCCGCGGCGGCGGAGTCGATCTCGGTTCGTGAGGTGCGCCCGGAGCCGGAGCCACGCCCTGAGGCTGTCGAGGAGCCTGAGGACGACACGGAGCTGCGCCGCCCTGAGCCTGTCGAAGGGTTAGCGGACGACATGCGCTCGAAGCCGGATGACGGGTTGCGCCAGGAGCCGGCGGATGACATGCGCCTTGAGCCCGTTGAAGGGCCGGATGAAGAGATGCGCCTGGAGCCGGTCGAAGGGTCGGACGACATGCGCCCGAAGCCCGTTGAAGGGCCGGATGCAGAGATGCGCCAGGAGCCTGTTGAAGGGCCACCGGAACGTACGCGTTCGACGGGATCGACCCGGATCGACGAGCTGCAGCTCAGCGCTGAGCCTGTGGAAGGCCAGGAAGGCTGGGCCGCCGACTCAGCCCCCATGATCGACGAGCGCGAGCCGGACCGAGGACACGTCCGGTGAACCTGGACTGGGACTGGTTACGCCGCAACGCCGACGACATCGCGCTGCTGCTCGGTCAGCACGCCCTGCTGGCGATCATCCCGGTGGTCGCCGCGTTGGTCGTGGCGATCCCGCTGGGGTACCTGGTGTTCAAGACCAGCCGCGCCGCCAACCCGATCCTGGCCGTGTTCGGGGTGATCTACTCGATCCCCTCGCTGGCGCTGTTCGTCGCCCTGCCGCTGGTACTCGGCACCTCGATCCTCAGCCCTCTCAACGTGGCCGTGGCCCTGGCCATCTACTCGGTGGCCCTGCTTGTCCGCAGCGTGGTCGACGGGCTGCGGTCGGTGCCGGTGTCGGTGAAACAATCCGCCTCGGCGATGGGATACGGCTGGTTCGCCCGGCTGGCCCGCGTGGAGCTTCCGCTGGCCATGCCGGTGATCTTCGCCGGGCTTCGAGTGGCGACGGTATCCAACATCGCTCTGGTCAGCGTGGCCGCGATGATCGGTGGCGGGGCGCTAGGCAAGCTGTTCGATCGCGGCCTGGCCAGCCGTTTCTACACACCGCTGATCGTCGGCCTGGTCCTGAGTGTGCTGCTCGCCCTGCTGGCTGACGCGCTGATCCTGCTCCTGCAACGCAACACCCTCCCCTGGGCGCGGGGAAGGCGGCTGGCGTGAACATCTTCAGCTACCTGCTCGACCCGACCACTTGGATCGGACCCGGCAAGACTCTGGACCTGCTCATCGAGCATCTTGCCTACACCGTGGCTGCGGTCGGCCTCGGCGCCATCATCGCCATCCCGCTCGGCATCCTGGTCGGCCATACCGGGCGTGGGACGTTCTTGGTCATCGGGCTCACCAACGGCGCGCGGGCGATTCCCAGCCTGGGACTGCTGGTCCTGGTGGTGCTGCTGCTCGGCACCGGCTTCGGCAAGACGGTGTTCGTGCTGATGCTGCTGGCCCTGCCGGCCATCCTCACCGCCACGTCCGCGGGCATCGCGGGGGCCGACCGAGAGGCAGTGCACGCCGCCCGGGCGCTGGGTATGACCGAGGGTCAGGTGGTCAGCCACGTCGAGCTGCCGTTGGCCCTCCCCCTGGTCATCTCCGGGCTGCGCAGCGCAACGCTGCAGGTGGTGGCCACCGCCACGGTGGCCGCCTTCGTGGGCGGCGGCGGACTGGGCCGGCTGCTGATCTCCGGGCAGCGGAGTGGCGACTACCCGCAGATGTTCGCGGGAGCGTTTCTGATCGCGCTGATGGCCATCGTGCTGGACCTGCTGCTCGGGCTGGTCGCCTGGCTGGCGGCCCGCCGGGCCCGCCCGCGGAGCAAGACGGACGCCGAGTTCGCCCTGGCTCCCGCGTAGATTTCTCTGGATATCTCGATCAAGACGATAGGGAATACATGATGAAGCACAAGAATCTCGCCGCCGTCGGTCTCAGCGTCGCGGCCCTGCTGCTTGCGGCCTGCGGTGGCGGCGGTGACCCACTGGGACAGCAGAGCTCGGCCGCCCCGTCGGCCTCGGGCGGTCAGAGTGCACCGGTCGTGGTCGGCTCGGCGAACTTCACCGAGTCCGCCATCATCGCCGAGATCTACTCCCAGGCGTTGGCGGCCAAGGGCATCCAGTCCTCGACGAAGCTCAACATCGGCTCTCGTGAGGTCTACATCAAGGCCCTCCAGGACTCCTCCATCTCGGTCGTGCCGGAGTACACCGGCAACCTGCTGGGCTTCGTCGACGCGGACACCACCGCGAAGTCGGCTCAGGAGGTCGAGGCTGCACTGCCGGATGCCCTGCCCGAGGGCCTGGAGGTGCTGAAGAGCTCGACCGCCATCGACCAGGACGTGTACGTGGTGAGCAAGGAGTTCGCCGAGCAGAACGGGCTCACCTCGATCGCCGACCTGGCCAAGATCACCGACGGCGTGACGGTGGCCGGGTTCTCTGAGCTCGAGCAGCGCGACTATGGCCCGAAGGGCCTGACGTCGGTCTACGGCGTCAAGGTCAAGGAGTTCAAGCCGTACGACTCCGCCGAGCTGATGGCCGAGGAGCTGAACAAGGGCAAGGTGGATGTGGCCGACCTGTTCACCACGGCCAGTGCCATCAGCCGCAACCAGCTGGTCCAGCTGCAGGACCCGAAGCAGATGATCCTGCCGCAGAACGTGATCCCGCTGGTGCGCTCGGAGGTGGCTGAGAACAGCACCGCGACCGCGGCGTTGGATGCCGTGCAGGCCGCGCTGACCACCGAGGACCTGATCGCTCTGAACTCCAAGGTGGACGACGACCGGCAGGATCCCGACCAGGTGGCCAAGGATTGGCTGACCAGCAAGGGCCTGGCCTAGGCGCTCGTCACTCCCGCCGGGTCAGACCGAGACGATACGGCTGCGCACAGCATTGGCGCGAAGGAGTCCCGGTCACTCCGGACGCCGGCGCGCGGCACCTTGATCAGTCCGCGTCGGCCGGCCTTGCGGCGTTGTCGCGTTCGTCGCGGTCGGCCCACTCCAAGAGGGTGTCCAGCCCGTACGGATGATCGTCGATGCTGGCGTGCAGGTCCCCAACGCCTGAGAACCGGGCCGGCATGGTAGCGATCGTGAAGTCCCGCGGGTCGGCATCAGCAATCTCATCCCAGCGGACCGGCGCGGACACGACACCGAGCGGCGTGCCGCGTACGGAGTAGGCGCTGGCGATGGTGTGGTCGCGGGCGTTCTGGTTGTAGTCCACGAACACCGACCCCGGGTCGCGGTCCTTGCGCCACCAGGTCAGGTCGACCAGCCCGTCCGCCCGGCGCTCCACCTCGCGGGCGAACGCCCACGCGGCCCGGCGTACGTCGGGGTGCCCGTGCTCGGGGAGGATCCGGACGTAGACGTGCAGACCTTTGCCGCCCGAGGTCTTGGGGTAGCCGACCGCACCCAGTTCGGCCAGCAGCTCCTGGACGATCACAGCCACCTGCTGGACGTCGCGGTAGCCGGCGGCGGGCATCGGGTCGAGGTCGATCCGCCACTCATCGGGGGACTCCACATCGTCGCGGCGGGAGTTCCAAGGGTGGAACTCCACGGTCGACATCTGCACCGCCCAGATCACATCCGCCGGATGGGTGACGCACAGCTCGTCAGCGTCGCGGTTGTAGCGGGGAAAGTGCACCCGAACCGTCTCGATCCACGGCGGCGCACCGTGCGGCAGCCGCTTCTGGTGCACCTTCTCCCCGTCGACGCCGTCGGGAAAGCGATGCAGCATGCACGGCCGGTGGTAGAGCGCGTTGACGATGCCGTCGGCCACCGAGAGGTAGTAACGCGCCAGGTCGAGCTTGGTCTCACCGCGGGCGGAGAAGTACACCCGGTGTGGGTTGCTGATCTTGACCACGCGGTCGCCGACCTCCAGCTCGATCCGCTCCGTGGCCACTCCCTCACGCTACCGTTCCGGCGTCACCTTCCAACGTGTCAGACATCCAGCCCGCAATGGCCCCACTCAGACTCTGACCAGTCAGGCAGATAACGGGCGGCGGCCGTGGCCGTCAGCCGCGCAACGACAGGGAGGCGGATCCGGGTGGACACCGCGTTGGCTGGCACCACGACGGCCAGTCCGACCTCGCGGTGCGCTGGGTGTGGCCCGATGCAGCCGCCGGTCGGCCGCTGGCCGACACGTCCTCGCCACCGTCGCCCCCGACATGGGCGTAACGCGTGGGCCCGCGCTAGTGTGGCGCACATCTCATCATGCGCATTCGGGAGCGATGAAGGAGGACGGCATGGATCCCAGACCGGCCCGTTCGAACGGCGGGCCTCGGTCATGGTTGATCGGCGTGGTCGCGGTGGCAGCGGGGTCGCTGCTTCTCGCGGCATGTGGGGGCGGCGGGAACGGCGGAGAGGCGGATGGTGGGTCCGAGGCTGAGGGTTACCCCGACCGCGAGATCACCTTCGTCGTGCCGTTCGCGGCCGGCGGGCCGACCGACACCGTGACCCGGTTGGTGGCGGAGCCGATGAGTGCGAAGCTGGGCCAGCAGATCGTGGTGCGGAACGTCGAGGGGGCGGGGGGCACGGTCGCGGCCGGTGAGGTCGCCAACACCGACGGCGACGGCTACACAATGCTGATGCACCACATCGGCATGTCGACGGCCCCGGCGCTGTACCCGAATCTTGCGTACAAGCCGTTGGAGGACTTCAAGACCGTCGGTCTGGTCACCACCGTGCCGATGACGATCGTGGCCCGCAAGGACTTCGAACCCAACACGATGCAGGACCTCGTCACCTACGTCAAGGCGAACGCCGACAAGGTGACCTACGCCAACGCCGGGATCGGTGCCGCCTCGCAGCTGTGCGGTCTGCTGATCGAGAAGGCGATGGGGGTGGACCTGACGGAGGTCCCGTACGACGGCACCGGACCGGCGCTCACCGACCTGGTGGGCGGGCAGGTCGACTTCATGTGCGACCAGACCACCAACACCACGGGCCAGATCAAGGCCGACAAGGTGAAGGCGTACGCCGTGACCACACCGGAGCGGGTCGAGGCCTTGCCGGACCTGCCGACAACCGCGGAGGCGGGCCTCGAGGGCGTCGACGTCGGCGTGTGGCACGGGGTGTACGTTCCGGCCGAGACGCCGGACGATGTGGTCGTCAAGCTCACGGATGCGCTCGCCGCGGCCCTGACCGACCAGGCCGTGGTCGCCAAGCTGGCCGAGCTGGGGGCCACGCCCGCGCCGGCCGCGGACGTGACGCCCGAGGCGCACCGGCAGCTGCTGCAAGAGCAGATCGACCTGTGGGCGCCGATCATCAAAGAAGCCGGGGTGACCGCTGGCGGCTGAGATCGGCCCGGGGGTGAACGGTCCGGCGGCCCCGAGCGCGGCTCGCGACAGCCTGCTCGCCGGCAGCGTCTTCGTGGTGGTTGGCGTTGCCTTCGCGGTCGCGGCCACGCGGTATGAGCTGGGCTCCGCCCTGCGGATGGGGCCGGGTTATCTGCCCCTGGTGCTGGGCGTCGTGCTGGCCGGACTCGGGCTGATCATCGTTGGTCAGGGCGTGGCGGCCCGCGTTCGCACCTCGAGCGGCAGCGATCCTGCCTTGGAACCGACCGCGGGGACCGTCCGGGAGGGTCCGAAGCCTGCCGCCGCGCCGGGTCCGGAGCCGGGTTCCGGGACTGCTGTGGCCTCGGACCCCGAGTCGCCGGTGGCAACGGCGCCGAGGACGGACACCGCGCCCCAGCTGGAACCCGAACGCGGTCCGGTGCCATGGGCCCGCGCCGGGCTGCTGGCGGTGGCCATCCTCCTCTTCGGCCTGACCGTTCAGGGCGCAGGGCTGGTCCTGGCGCTGTTCCTCACCGCCTTCGTCGCCGGGATGGCCGGTCGCGGGACCGGACCGGTCCGCGCGGCGCTCATCGCCGTCGCACTCACCGTGGTCTGCGTGCTCGTGTTCGTCGTCGGCCTGCAGCTCAGGCTGCCCCTCCTGGGCACCTGGTTCAGGTAAGCGGTGGACCTTTCCGGTCTGGCCCTGGGCCTCGAGACGGCCCTGCAGTGGGAGAACGTTCTGGTCTGCCTGATCGGGGTCACGCTGGGGACGGCGGTCGGGGTTCTGCCCGGTATCGGTCCCACTGCGACCGTGGCGCTTCTGCTGCCGATCACGTTCAACTTCGACGCGGTGGCCTCGCTCATCATGCTGGCGGGCATCTACTACGGGGCCCAGTACGGCGGGTCGACCACGGCGATCCTGCTCAACCTCCCGGGTGAGTCGTCGGCCGCGGTGACGGCGCTCGATGGGCACCAGCTGGCGCGCCAGGGTCGCGCAGGCCCAGCCCTGGCCACCGCCGCGCTGGGGTCGTTCTTCGCCGGCACGGTGGCCACGGTGATCCTTGCGCTGTTCGCCCCACCCTTGGCCGAGGCGGCGCTGGCCTTCGGCCCCGCCGAGTACTTCTCTCTGGTGGTGCTGGGCCTCATCGCCTCCATCGCCCTGGCCAGCGGCTCCACCTCCAAGGCCCTGGCCATGATCGTCCTCGGGCTCCTGCTCGGCACCGTGGGCCAGGACCTCAACACCGGACAGCCCCGCTTCACGTTCGGCGTTCGTGAGCTCTACGGCGGGCTGGACTTCGTCACGCTGGCCGTCGCCATGTTCGGACTGGCCGAGATCATCCGCAACCTCGAGCACCCGCATTCCCAGGCGCTGGTCACCCGTCATGTCAAGGGGCTTTGGCTCAAGCGGGCCGATCTCCGCCGGATCGTCCCGCCAGTGCTCCGGGGGACGGCTCTCGGGTCGCTGCTCGGAGTGCTGCCCGGTGGGGGGCACGTGCTGGCGTCATTCACGTCCTACTCGCTGGAGAAACGGGTCTCACGGCGACCGGAGATGTTCGGGCGGGGTGCGATCGAGGGCGTCGCCGCACCCGAGTCGGCCAACAACGCGGCCGCCCAGACGTCGTTCATCCCCCTGCTCACCCTGGGCTTGCCGGCCCACCCGGTGATGGCGCTGCTCGTCGGGGCCTTCATCATCCAGGGCATCACCCCGGGCCCGAACGTGATCGACGACGAGCCGGAGCTGTTCTGGGGCCTGATCGCGTCGATGTGGGTCGGCAATCTGCTGCTCGTGGTGCTGAACCTGCCGCTGATCGGTGTCTGGGTGCGGATGCTGCAGGTGCCGTACCAGGTCCTGTTCCCGGCCATCATCGTGTTCGCCTCGATCGGGTGCTACTCGCTGGGCCTCAACGCCTGGGACGTCTACCTGATCGCCGGGCTGGGCGTCATCGCTTACCTGCTGATCCGATGGGGCTGTGAACCGGCCCCGCTGCTGCTCGGCTTCGTGCTCGGCCCGCTGCTCGAGGAGAACCTGCGCCGAGCCCTGATCATCTCGCGCGGGGATCCCTCGGTCTTCGTGACCCGGCCGATCTCGCTGGTGCTCCTGCTGCTCGCCGTTACCGCCCTGGTGGTGGCGGTGCTGCCCCTGGTCCGCCGCCGCCGGGAACAGGTCTTCGCCGAGGAGGACTGAGGCCGGACCGTTGCCGCCCGTCGCGACACAAAACTAACGCGCCTTGAGCCAGGCGAGGACCGCGAGGACGCGGCGGTTGTCCGAACCGAGGTCGGGGAGATTGATCTTGGCGAAGATGTTGGACACGTGCTTCTCGACCGCCCCGCCCGTGATCACGAGGGCGTCGGCGATCGCGGCGTTGCTGCGGCCCTCGGCCATCAGTCGGAGCACATCGCGCTCCCGCGGTGTGAGCGCCGCCAGCGGGTCAGCCCGTCGGGCCACCAGCAGCTGGGCGACCACCTCGGGATCCAGCACCGTCCCGCCCGCGGTGATGGTCCGGAGCGCGTCGACGAGCACGCCGAGCGACGCCACCCGGTCCTTGAGCAGGTAGCCGACTCCGCCGCGGCCGTCGGAGAGCAGCACGTCGGCGTACGAGCGCTCGATGTACGCCGAGAGCACCAGCACCCCGAGCTCGGGGCGCCGTCGCCGCGCCTCGACCGCGGCCCGGAGCCCGTCGTCGGTCATCGTCGGCGGCATCCGGACATCCACCACCGCCACGTCCGGCCGGTGCTCGTCGACTGCGGCGAGAAAACCGTCCACATCGGCGACGGAGGCGGCCACGTCACACCCTGCCTCGGTCAGCAGCCGGACCAGGCCCTCCCGCAGCAACATCGAGTCGTCGGCTACCACCACCCGCACAGCCTCACCCTGCCATGTCCGCGCCCATCCTCCGCAGGGTTGTCCTTCGGTCACCACCGATCCGGCCGGCGAGCCGCTCTACGATGCTCCGGATGGAGGCAGACTGAAAGTCGTGGCCGCTCGGTATGCCGCGGTGCTGTTCGATCTGCTCACCGGACTGTTGGACTCTTGGTCACTGTGGGACGCGGTGGCCCGTGACGAGGGGACAGGTCGGCGGTGGCGAACGGCCTACCTCCGACGGACGTACGCCGTGGGACCCTACCGGCCCTACCAGGAACTGGTGGCCGAGGCCGCCCGCGACCAGGACCTGGACCCGGCTCTGGCGGAAGATCTGGTCGCTCGATGGGACGAGCTGCGACCCTGGCCCGAGGCGGTGACCGTTCTCACCGACCTGGCGGACTCGGTGCCCCTCGGAGTGGTGAGCAACTGCTCCGACGAACTCGGACGGCGCGCCGCCGAACGGGTAGGTGTGCCCTTCGACGTCGTGGTGACCGCAGAGCGCGCCGGGGCGTACAAACCACGACCGGAGCCGTACCACTACGCACTCGAGGAGCTGGCGGTCGAGCCGGAGGCGGTGCTGTTCGTCGCGGGTTCGCCGAACGACCTCATCGGTGCGGCAGCGGTCGGAATGCCGGTGTGGTGGCACAACCGCGTCCACCTGGACCGGGGCACTGCGCCACCGCCGATTGCTGAGCATGACACGCTCAGTCCGCTCACGACTGCAGTGCTGGGCTGAGCCTCGCGGCGGATGCGGCCGGTGCGTTGTCCGCAACGGACGCGTCGATGAAGGGTCCAGGCGAGAGAGCCGCCGGGTCGGCGCTACGTCACCGCTCCTTCCCGCCGAGTTGTCGGCGTCTCAGCGGGTTGTCACCTGCTGGGACGCCGACAAGTCGGCAGGGGAGTGAGGGCAGTGGGCGTCAGGCCGGTGCCTGGGGAAGGGTCGCGGTCAGCGAGGTCGGCCCGCCGACGGGTGAGGATACGGTCAGCGTGCCGTCCACCCCGTGCAGCCGGTCGGCCAGGCCGGCCAACCCCTGACCGCGAGCCAGTGACGCCCCACCCACCCCGTTGTCCGTCACATTGATCACCGCCAGGGCGCCGAGGCTCCGCACCTCGACCGCGGCGTTCGTGGCCTGGCTGTGCTTCTCCAGGTTGGCCAGGGCCTCGGCGATGACGAAGTAGGCCGCGTTCTGCCCGGCATCGGTCAAGGCAACCGGCTCGATGTCCACCGAGGTCGGCACACTGCCCCGCGCGGCCAGTGCGGTCACGGCCGCCTCCAGCCCCTGCTCCGTCAGGATCGGCGGGGCGATGCCGCGGGACAGGGTGCGGATCTCGGCCAGCGCGTCCTGCGACTGCTGCCATGCCTCGTCGAGCAGCGCCCGGGCCTGGGCCGGGTCGTCGTTCATCCGGCGCTGGGCGGCGGAGATGTCCATGCCGAGGCGGACCAGGCGTTGCTGCGGCCCGTCGTGCAGATCCCGCTCCAGCCGGCGCAGCGTGTGCACCTCGGCGTCGCCCGCCGCGGACCGGCTCTCGGTCAGCTGGCTGACCTGCGCCCGGAGGACGGACCGCTCGTCCACCAGGAGGGCGCGGGCCACGGCCGCATGCAGACCGATCAGGCCGCGCAGCACGATCGGTGTGGTGAGCACCAGCAGCATGCCGAGCACAGTGTTGAAGGTGATGTCCGCGAACCGCCCGGGATAGCCGAGCAGCGCCGGCAGGCCGGTGTCGTTCTCCGGCAGCCACTGGCTCCAGAACCAGTAGGTCAGTCCGGCCGGTCCGCCGACCGCCCAGGTCAGCGCGATCGAGAAGGTGATGGTGGACAGCACGAACGCCACCAGCACGTGCAGCAGGTCCCGCCAGGACTGGGCGTTCGCCAGCCGGCGCAGCTTGCCCAGCACCCCCCGGCCGGGAGCCGGGTAGACCGTGGCGGGCAGGTCGGTCCCCGTGTACGCGAGCAGCGCCCTGGTCATCCGGGCGGACCAGCCGGCCACCACGAGGCCGGCCAGCAGCACGAACAGGCCGACGAAGATCACGATCAGGCCGGCTCCGGCGCTGACCAGCGTGACGCAGGCGATGAACGCGGCCAGGTGCACGGCGAACAGGCCGATCAGTGCGGCCAGGTTGCGGCCGGCGCCCTTGATCGTCGCGGTCACGGGATCATCTTCCTCTCGCGGGGCGGGTGCTGGCGTCGTCGGCGGGAGGACGTCGTAGAGGTCGAGGACCTCGGTGGGCTCCTGAGCTGAGTCGGTGGTGGTCACGGCTCCACCCTCGGCGAAGGGCGTCCGGATTCCCATCCGGCTGCCTGGCCGAGTTCTCCGGGGGTTAACCCCACCCGGTCGGAAACGGCTTGACCTCATGTCAGCGTGAGGTCATACAGTCCCGAGCATGAGCATGGAGTTCGCGGCCTGGAACTCGCTGTACAGCGTGATGACCGCCCAGCAGGAGCGGCGGCCGTTCTCCTGGGCGACCGTACGCCGGATCCTGGCCTTCGCCCGACCGCGCCGGCGGATGCTGGCCGGGTTCGTGCTGCTGAGCGTGGTCGGCGCCGTCTTGGCCGTCGCCACCCCGTTGTTGGCCGGCCAGGTCGTCGACGTGCTGGTCAACCGGGGGTCGTTCGCCGTGGTCGCACGGCTCGCGGTCCTGATCGCGGTGATCGCGGTGGTTGAGGCGGCGGTGGGGCTGCTGTCCCGCTGGCTGTCGGCGCAGATCGGCGAGGGGCTGATCCTCGACCTCCGCCGGGCCGTCTTCGACCACGTCCAGAAGATGCCGATCGCGTTCTTCACCCGGACCCGGACAGGGGCGCTGGTCAGCCGGCTGAACAACGACGTCATCGGGGCTCAGCGCGCCTTCTCCGACACGCTGTCCGGGGTGGTCGGCAACCTGGTCGCGCTGACGCTGACCCTGGTCGTGATGCTCCGGTTGTCCTGGGAGATCACCGTGCTGGCCCTCGTCCTACTGCCGATCTTCGTGCTGCCGGCACGGCGGATGGGCCGTCGGCTGGCCCGGTTGGAGATGGAGTCCGCCAACCACAACTCCATCATGAGCACGCAGATGACCGAGCGGTTCTCCGCTCCGGGAGCCACGCTGGTCAAGCTTTTCGCCCGGCCCGAGCGGGAGTCGGCGGAGTTCGGCACCCGGGCGCAGCGGGTGGCCGACATCGGCGTCCGGACGGCGATGGTGCAGACCGTCTTCATGACCGCCCTGCTGCTGGTGTCTGCGCTGGCGCTGGCGCTGGTCTACGGACTGGGCGGGTTCTACGCGCTGCAGGGATCGCTCGAGCCCGGCACGGTGGTGGCCCTGGCCTTGTTGATCACCCGGCTGTACGCCCCGCTGACCGGTCTGGCCAGTGCCCGGGTGGAGGTGATGAGCGCCCTGGTCAGCTTCGAGCGGGTCTTCGAGATCTTGGACCTGAAGCCGTTGATCACCCAAAAGCCGGATGCGGTGGCGGTGCCGGACGGACCGGTCGGCGTGGAGTTCGCAGGAGTGAACTTCGCCTACCCGGCGGCGGACCGGGTGTCGCTCGCTTCGCTGGAGGAGGTGGCGGTGCTGGACACCCGGGGCGGCGTCGAGGTGCTGCACGACATCAGCTTCCGGGCCGAGCCGGGCCAGGTGGTCGCCCTGGTCGGCTCCTCCGGGGCGGGCAAGTCGACCATCGCCTCGCTGCTGGCCCGGCTCTACGACGTCGACTCCGGCGTGGTCTCGATCGGCGGCGTGGACGTTCGGGACGTCACCTTCGCCTCGCTCCAGCAGACCCTGGGCCTGGTCACCCAGGACGGTCACCTGTTCCATGCCTCGGTGCGGGACAACCTGCTGCTCGCCAAGGAGTCCGCCACCGAGGAGGAGCTCTGGGACGCGCTGCGCCGGGCCCGGCTGGCCGACCTGATCGCCGAGCTGCCGGACGGCATGGACACCGTCGTGGGGGAGCGCGGGTACCGGCTGTCCGGCGGCGAACGGCAGCGGTTGACCATCGCCCGGCTGCTGCTCGTGCACCCCCGGGTGGTGATCCTGGATGAGGCCACCGCCCACCTGGACTCCACGTCGGAGATCGCGGTGACCGCGGCGCTGGGCGAGGCGCTGGCCGGGCGTACGGCGGTGGTCATCGCCCACCGGCTGTCCACGGTGGTCGCCGCTGACCAGATCCTGGTCGTGGAGGGCGGCCGGATCATCGAGCGCGGCCGGCACGCCGACCTGCTGGCGACCGGAGGGCGGTACGCAGAGCTCTATCGGACCCAGTTCGAGCGCTCGGCGCCCGTGGCGGCTCAGACCGCCTGACACGTCCCACCTGATCCCTATCGGCGCGAACGCGCGGGCCGGCGACCCTAGGTAACCGTCGCACTCGCTAGGGGGACGGTGACGGTGAACCGGGTCTGCCCGGGCACGCTGCTGACGGCCACCCGGCCGTGATGGGCCTCGACCACCGCAGCCACGATGGCCAGGCCCAGGCCGGTGCTGCCGCCGGCGGCCGCGCCCGGCGTACGCACCCGGCTGACGTCGGCCCGAGTGAAGCGTTCGAACACTCGGGACTGGATGTCGGGCGGGATGCCCGGTCCGTTGTCGGTCACCGTGAGAACGGCCTCTCCGGGGCCGATCGAGACGCCGGTTTCGACGGTGGTGCCGGGCGGGGTGTGGGTCCGGGCGTTGGCCAGCAGGTTGGCCACCACCTGGTGCAGCCGGTGCCGGTCGGCCAGCGCCATCACCGGCTCATCGGGCACCGACAGCCGCCAGACATGGTCGGGTCCCGCGGCCCGGGCGTCGCTGACCGCGTTCACCACGACTTCGGCCAGGTCGACCGGCTGCAGCTCAAGATAGGGCCCGGAGTCGAGCCGGGCCAGGAGAAGAAGGTCCTCGACCAGGTGGGACATGCGGTCGGCCTCGGACTCCACCCGCGACATCGCGTAAGCGGCGTCGTCCGGAAGCTCCTCGCGGCTGCGGCGGGTCAGCTCGGCGTACCCACGGATCGCGGCCAGCGGGTTGCGCAGCTCGTGGGAGGCGTCGGCGACGAACTGGCGCACCTTGACCTCGCTGGCCTGGCGGGCAGCGAGAGCCTCCTCGACG